>JAZNGI010000174.1:0-19967 GCA_045576375.1 Eubacteriales bacterium | reverse complement strand
TTACCACAAACGTCAACATCGGCAGAAGCCTGCGGCAAGAAAGAGCGCTGACAATACTCATTACCATAACGAAAAATAGAACAGTAAGTACAACTGCACGCATAGGTGTTGACCGTATTTTCAGGACGAAAAAAATGTCGGCAGTGCTGAGAGCAAACGCAATGTCACCAACATCGGCGAAAGAACAAAAAAGCCTTTCAGATACACGCCCAACAGCAGATTGTATGCTGCCAGAACGAAAAAGAAAATAAGTCTGGTTTTCGACTGCAATGTGATTGCAAATAATTTGGATATCTTCACGATAAGTCCTCAATTCATTTGTAAATTCACATTGCAACAGTTCGTTTCCCAAATCTAAAACATAATATTTTATGATTCTTGCCCTTGATTTTGCCCTTATAATCTTTCGGGACAAGGGTAAAACGGTGTAACACCGTATAGTGGGATGAAATGAGTTGTTTGCGGAAAACCCTTTATTTTCAACGGTTTTAAAGCATTTTACTACGTGTTATGAATAAGCAATAACATCATAAAAAATCTTGCTATTCAAATTCTTATTTATCGAACTGATTATACCGCAAAACCATGAATTTTCAACCGAGCGCAAAAATGCCCCGACAGTATATAGTGAAGTTAAGTGTGCCACTCACGCCCGCAGGAACTTCACTTGCCGAAGGCATACTTCACACACCGAAGGTGTGCTTAACGTGCCGGAAGGCACACTTAGTTGAAAAGAAACACCCTTTGTCAGTAGACAAAGGGTGTTTCTTTTCTGGTGCCGGTGGCGGGGGTCGAACCCGCACGGTATCGCTACCACTGGATTTTGAGTCCAGCACGTCTGCCAATTCCATCACACCGGCTGATCATCCTCCTGTGAGGACCTTGACATTATAGCACAGTCGAAAGGAAAATTCAATAGTTTTTTTCGATTTTTTTAACTTTTCTTCTCTTCGGGGTGTTCTTCGTTTGAATGACAAAAAAAAGAGAGGAGCAAACGGCTCCTCTCCCGTTAGTTTTCTATTTGACGGAGTGATAGACCGCTCCGGCCTGCAATTGCTTGCCTTTTATCTGGGCAAGCTGAGACACCGTGACAAACTCATATCCTTGGGCCTGCAAGCGATCAATGGCTTTCAGCGCCCCTTGGACATTGGCGGATTTCATATCGTGCGCCAGGATAATACTGCCGTCGTAGGCACCGTTCACGATGCGATCGGCAATGGTGTTGGCACTGCTGCTTGCCCAGTCCTTAGGATCCACCGACCACATAATAACGGATAAGCCCAGCTCCTGACAAACTTCCTTGACGGTGTTGTTGTAGGCACCGCCCGGGGGACGCATCAGTGTGACACGACAGCCCTCGGGAAGCAAGGGCAGCATTCCCTCCAGTTGGGCACGAATGCCGTTTTTGCTAAGAGTTGTGAGAGTGGCGTGGTCAGAAGTGTGCAAGCCGATCTCATGACCGTGGTTCAAAATCGTTTGGGGCAGATCGCCGTAGGTCTTGATCCGATAGCCGCAGAGGAAAAAAGTGGCGTGCACGTTTCGCGCCTTCAGCCCTTCCAGAAGGCTTTTGGTTATGTTGCCGGAGGGGCCGTCGTCAAAGGTGATGGCCGCGTATTTTATGGTGACCGCTTGGTTACACACCTGGCATTGCTTGGACTTGCCGTCGGCACTCGGAGCAAAACGATGGCCCAGGGCATTGCCCGAGGTCTTGCCGCAAACCGTACAGGACTCGGCCTTAGTGCAGGTGGCTTCCCGCCAACGGTGCCCTAAGGCACTTCCCACCGTCTTTTTACATACCGTACAGGTTTGTGCAGCGGTGCAAGTGGCAGATCTCCATTGGTGATCCGTTATCTCTCCTTGAGTGAGCCCGCAAAAGGAACAGGTGGCAGGCGCCAGGCAATTGGCAGGGCTCCACGTGTGTTGTGACGGCTCCCCTTGTGTTTGGCCGCAGAGAGTGCAGACACGGGGGGCGGTGCAAGTGGCTTCCTGCCAGGAGTGGCCGAGGGCACTTCCCTCTTCATGGCCGCAAACCGTGCAGAGCTTCGGGAGCAGGCAGGTGGCTTCCTGCCAGGAGTGGCCGAGAGCCGCGCCCCGACTGACGTTGCAACGGGCACAATGCTCCATAACCGTGCAAGTGGCATTTTGCCAATGGTGCCCCAGGGGTTCCCCTCGGGTGGCTTTGCAAGAAGAACAGGTGGAAGGAGCGTCACAGGTGGCATCAAGCCACTGATGATCACATCTGAGAAGCAACACTGCCAAGACGACGGCTCCTATCAACAAAAGTGCCCCAACGGCAACAAAAAGGATCTTTTTCACGTGACACCTTCCCTTTCTACAAGTCTCTCTTATGATAGCACATTCGATAAAAAATGACAAGTGTATTTTTCGGTTTTATCTGCGGATCACGGGACGGAGCCGACGAAAAAAGAAAAGAGCCCGACACGATGCCGAACTCTTTTACGGATAATAGACTTTTTACTCGATCTCAATGCCGTATGCAGACTTCATAAGATCTTTGATCTCCTCACGGGTGGGCATGGAGAGAGAGGATCCGGGCTTGGTCACCGAAAGATTGGAGGTGCAGGAGGCAAACTTCAACGCCGTCAGATCGTCCATTCCCTCCGACAAAGCGGCTACGAACCCGCCGCTGAAGGCATCGCCCGCGCCGGTGGAATCCACCGCCTTCATGGGAAGACAGGGCAGATGCAGTTCGTTGGTTCCGTCATAGAAGTAGGAGCCTTGCTTACCCAGGGTGATAACCGCCTTTTTGACTCCCATTTTCAAAAGAACTTCGGCGGCCTTGCGGGCATCGGCAGGGTTTTGGATCTTCACCCCCGTGATAAACTCGGCTTCCGTTTCGTTGGGAGTTAAGTAGTCGATCCCGTCATAGAGAGAATCGGGAACCTTGATGAACGGTGCGGGATTCAATACCATGGGCTTGCGGTACTTTTTTGCCAGAGCGATGCTGGCTTCCACGGATTCCAGGCTGGTTTCATACTGGCAAAGCACCACGTCGCAATCGGCAAACTCCTTTTCGGCGGCATAAACGTCCTTATCGCTCACCTCGGAGCTTGCACCCGGAATGATGACGATTCGGTTTTGAGCACAGCCCTCGTCCACCTCGATGAGCGCAACCCCCGTTGCCTGTGTCTGGGACACTTTAATGTACTCCGTGCTCATTTTTTCGTTTTGATAATGGTCCTTCAGAGCCGTGCCGAGGCTATCGTTTCCCCAGCATCCGATCATCTTCACAGTCGCACCTGCTCTGGCGGCGGCGGTCATTTGGTTGTTACCTTTACCGCCGGGGCCCAGTTTAAAGCGAGAGCCCATAACGGTCTCTCCTCCCACAGGTAAATGAGGAGCATATCCGGTCAAGTCAACGATCAGACTTCCCGGACCAACAATTTTTCCCATATCACTTTTTCCTTTCTGCTGAATCAGTCGTTTTTCGGAAAGACTTTCAACTCATTCATTTCGATCCACGGAATGAAGTTTTCGTCCCGTTTGCAGAAGTTATCCACCAGCTCCACACGAAGGTATTTAGCAGTCACAGGCGCAGGAAGGACGAATTCTTGCCATCCCTCTTCCATAACGGTATCCATCTTGCCTATATACTGCCACTTCACGGAATCGATGGCATCCTCTTTTGTGCGCAACGAAAGAGGAGAATCCTCCGTTGCCACATAGAAACGGACCGTCTTTGCCAATTCCTCAAGGACACTGATGGTGATGCCCACGTTTTTATACAGGGCAATCTTCTCTATCATCTGTGTTTCGCCGAAAAAATCCAATACAACGTTGGCAACAGTGTCGGAATTAGCTCCCCAAGTTCCTCCGTTGCGTTCAAGATCGTCATTGATAAGGTTGTTTACCCAAAATGTGGGATCACTTTCCGTTTTGTCCGTCCAGAGTACCCGCGTATAGAAAGAGCCGTCGCGGCGAACACCGATGGGCAATACCTCATTCTGACTCATATCTCTTGTCCTTACCCTTTCTTGACGGTTATGCCTTGGGCATTCCCTCAATGATAGAAATGCCGGCAGAGGTTCCCAGACGCTCTGCGCCTGCCTCCATCAGCTTCTTTGCATCCTCGCAGGAACGAATACCGGCGGAAGCCTTTACCTTCACTCCCTCGGTGCAATTTGCCTTCATCAGCGCAACGTCCTCCACGGTGGCAACCCCTTCGGAAACGCCGGTGCAGGTCTTTACGTAGTGTGCGCCTGCTTCGCAGGAAAGACGGGTGGCAACGACCTTTTCCTCGTCGGTGAGAAGGCCGGTCTCGATGATGACCTTGACCAGTCTGCCCTGAGCGGCCTTGACCACTGCGGCAATTTCATCTCTTACATAGTCGGTCTCGCCGTCCTTGAGTTTGCCCACGTTGATGACCATGTCAAACTCATCACAGCCCAGGCGATAAGCGGCCTCGGTCTCTGCGACCTTAGTTTCCGTGAGATTACGGCCGAGAGGGAATCCGATCACGGTGCAGACCTTCACGTCGGTACCCTTCAGAAGTTCCTTTGCCAAAGGAATGTCGCAGGGGTTCACGCAAACGGAAGCAAAATCCCATTTTGCGGCATCTTCGCAAAGCTTCGTAATGACGGCTTTGGTGGAAGCGGGTTTCAAATTGGTGTGGTCGATGTACTTATTGAGCGTTTTCATAACAGTTACCCTTTCTTTTTATCTTTATTCATCAATGGTGCGGAAGGAAGTTCCCCATTGATCCATACGGATCTGATAGGCATCGTTGAAGCGGTGATCGCGCCACATGGTAAGCAGAGTCAGTTCTTCCTCCGACTCACTGTTATCCAGGGCGTGGAACACGCCTGCGGGAATGAAAATGATCATATTGGGATGGATCTCGATGACTTCCTCCCCTAATTTCAACTTGCCGTGGCCGGAGAGAATGTAGTAAATTTCATCTTCCTCGTGGCAATCGCCGCCCAAGGCAAAGCCCGGTTTTACGGTGCCGTGATTCACCTGAATGGCGTTGTCACGGCCGGTGATGACGTGATCTAAGATCATACGGGAATCGTAGGACTCCCCGAAGGAAAGGGGCATGACCTTTTTTACGTCTACTACCGTGGGTTTGAGTTTTTTCATACTTGGATCTCCTCTCTGATATTTTTAAAAATCGATCATGATCTTGATGCGGGAGCTACTGTAGTCCCCGAGCTTTTCAAGCATATCCAGCATGTTGTCAAAGGGAACGTGATGGCTGATCATCGGCGTTGCCTTTCGGGGATTCTTTGCCATGATCTCGGCCACCTTCTGGGGGTTCCCGAACCGTCCGGCGCCGCCCACCAGGGAAATACGGGACAGGGCCAACTGATCCATGGGGAATTGATCCAAATTCTTTTCATAGAAGCTCAAAATGGAGATGCGCGCATCCATAGATGCCATACGGACGGCCTGGAGCAGAGCATCGTAGTTACCCGTGGTCTCCACGATGAAGGGAGCGCCCTTCCCGTCGGTGAGGTTTCGGATCTCCTCCACGGGATCGCATTGACGGGCGTTGAGCAAAAGGTCTGCCCCCAGCTCTCGGGCCACCGCCAGTTTGTTTTCGCTTCTTCCCACCATCACGATGCGTCCGGCACCAAAATACTTGGCAAGCCATACAACGCCCATGCCGATGGCGCCGGTGCCCATGACCACAACCGTGCTGTTTTCGTCTACCGTCACGTTGTGGAAGGCATCCAGAGAAATGGAAACGGGTTCGATCAAGGCCGCTTCGTCAAAGGAGATCTCGTCGGGAACGTGGTAGGCATTGAAATCGGGGATGCTCATATATTGGGCAAAGCATCCGTCCCAACAGTTCACCGTGCCCACGGAGCGGATGTGCTTGCAGTCGGCGTATCTGCCTTCCAAGCATTCGGGGCATTTACCGCAGGAAATACCGCTGTCAGAATACACGCGGTCCCCTACCTGAAAGCCCTTCACGTCCTCTCCCACCGCCACAACGGTGCCTGCCCACTCGTGTCCGAAGCGGCAGGGATATTGAATCAGACCGTCGGTGATAAAGCTGGAATTTCCCGTCCAAATGGAAATGTCCGTGGCACAAAATCCGGCCCGCTCCACCTTCACGGTCATGAACCGCCCCTCGGCCTTGGGAATTTCGGTTTCGCCGTATTCGGCGTTGTAGGGGCCATAAACAGTTAACGCTTTCATCTTTCTTTCCTTTCCGTTGGCTTTACAAAGCAATTCCTTCGCCGACGCGCATAATACGGTAATTCACGTCCTTACCCTGATTCTGCATCAATTCGGCAAACAAGCCCGGGTTTCCGCCGTGTTCTGCGAAATTCCCGAAATGACAGGGAATGGCAAGCTTGGGCTTCAAAATGGAACACACCTCCGCTGCTTCCTGCTCGTTGAGATTTCCGAAGGCGCCGTTAATGGGAAGGATCAAAAGATCCAAATTTTCAAACAGACCGTCTGAGAGAAGGTCCTTTCTCAAACAGGTGTCCCCCATCAGATACACGCGTTTGCCGCTATGTTCAATGAGCAGGCCCACGGCGTCCTTGGTCTGTTCGCCGTGATCACAGGCAACGGCGCGAACCGCAAAGCCCGCGGCTTGGAATTGATCGCCTACCTTGACGTAGTTCACCCGATCCAAAAGGTGAAGCCGTTCACATTCGGGTTTGCAATCATAGGCTGCATAGAGCTTGGTCTGGCCGTTTTGCATGGCCAATGGAAGCCCATCGGGATCAAAATGATCGTAATGAGCGTGGGAGCAAACAATGGCGTCCAAGGTCATGTCACAGGGACTCATCAAAAACGGAATCATCCGACGGAAGCCCACGTAGCGAAGGCAACAGTCACTAAAATACGGATCCACGGCAAGAGTTTTTCCCTTGCTGTCTTTGAAAATAAATCCCGCCTGACCGAACCAGAACACGCCCAGTCCGTTTTCCTCCACGGGAAAATGTCTTACGTACGAAACAAAGCTTTCCATACCGCTTCTCCCATCAGAAATTTCTGGCGTATCCACCGGCGGTCCAGCCGCCGTCTACCGTGAGCACCGCTCCCGTGATGTAGGAAGCATAGTCACTGCACAAGAACACGGTGGGCGCCGCGATCTCGGGGGCAAGGGCTTGACGGCCCATGGGAATGTGAGCAAGCAGCGCTTTCATAGCATCATCGTTGGCCCACAGGCGGTTGGTAATGGCAAGGCCTACGGTTCCGGGACACACGCAGTTCACACGAATGTTCTTGGGTGCCAACTCCAATGCCATGGCCTTGGTGAGATTTACCACGCCTGCCTTTGCCGCGGCAAAGGCACACTGATTACGCAGAGGAACCACGCCGGTGATGGAAGAGATGTTCAGGATCACACCACCTTCCTGCATATAAGGAATCACGGCTTTGGAACACTTAAAGCATCCGTCCAGGTCAACGGAAATGATCTTACCCCACAGCTCATCTCGGTAGAACTCCACCGTCTTGCGATCCTCGGGACCGCCGTTAATGCCGGCGTTGTTCACCAAAACGTCGATGCCTCCGAAGACCTCCGCGATCTCACGAAAGCCCCGTTCTACTTCTTCTTTGTTGCTGATGTCAAACCCGAAGGCCTTGGCAATACCGCCCTCGGCCTCGATCTCTTTGGCCACATCGTCGGCAACCGTACGGTCGCAAACGGCTACCTTAGCTCCGCACTCGCCGAAAAGATGGGCCATGGCCCGTCCGATCCCGCCGGCCGCTCCGGTGATGACAACGGTTTTTCCTTTGAATTGAATTTCCATATTCTTACGCCTTGTTATGTAAGGCTTCCCTTTCTGAAAAATGAATATGTTCTCTTTGATCCTATCTCTTTATGCTTGATAGGCTTCGATGCGGTTCCAGCCGGTTTCAATGAACTGGAAGGTGGTGCGATTGACGGCGCCGTAGGTAATAAATTCCTCTTTCTTCATACCGTCGGGCTCGTAGGCACGGACAAATTCTTTCATCCGTTTCAGATCGTTAATGACTGCCTCGGGCACGGGACGCTCGGAGATGTCCTGAGTAAACTCCTCCTCTGCCAGTCCGCTTCCGATCTTGGGAGCCACGGAAAGCATGGTTTTGCTTCCGGCTAACTCTCTAATCTGCTGAAGGCCTCTGAAAGCGGCCGCCATCAAGTAGGCATCATACCCTTTTTCTTCAAAAATGGAGATCGCGCGCTTATAGCAGGCAACACCGGCAAGAATGATATTCTCCTCGGGGATACCAAAACCGTTATCCATATTCACGTCGCGAAGGTAGTCGTCCAGACGGCCGACCATGATGACTGCGGCACCAAAGCCCGGCTTGATTCCGTTCTTTTTTGCCCGCTCGTGACCGCGCTGAATGGCTTCTGCCGATGCGATGGCCTGGGGCACGGTCATTCCCACCGTCATTGCCACGTTCATTCCCAAAGCGGCGCACTCCTCGCACGCTTCCAAACCCGCCTTGGTTGCGGGGAGCTTCACGCAGATGTTCTCTGCTACGGCACTGTATTCCTTGGCTTGGGCGATCATATAGGCAGCGTCGCCGGATTTGTTGGGATTCACCTGGGCACAAACGTAGCCCTCGCCGGGCTTGCCCTGAAGATAGATATCACGGAGCTTATCGGCGTAATATCCGCACACGAGCTTGGTCAGCTCTTGAGCACGCTTGTCTCCCTTGTAGGCGGCCACAATGGGAGCGGCCTTTTCCTTCCACATCTCACGGTCATGCTCTAAAGCCGTATAGGTCAAAAAGGGATTCAACGTGATGCTGGTGGCACCGCCGGCCAGAGCAGTTTCAATTTCATCAAAGTTTCCGGAATCGTGCCAGTACACAGAGGGGCTCTGACTGACTCCCTTCATAAAGCGATTGATTTTCATTCGATTCACCTTCTTATCTTGCCGTTTCTTACTTGCTTTCTCTGCGGATCACGTCGTTGCCCAAAAATTCGTAATACTTCACGATGGCGCTGTGGTCAAGGGTATCCATATCGTTGGCGCGGAGCCATTGCATCATTTCCATAACGGAGGAGGTCAGAGGCAGAGGCGCGCCCACTTTATGGCCTGCTTCCACCACGTTGTTGAGATCCTTAATGTGAAGAGCGATACGGAAACCGGGATTGTAATTGCCGTCCAGCATCATGGGAGCCTTGGCATCCATGACCGTGCTTCCGGCAAGACCGCCGCGAATGGCATTGTAAATGGCTTCGGGAGCAACGCCTGCTTTCTTGCCCAGCATCAGTGCTTCACTGAGAGCGGCAATGTTAACGGCCACGATGATCTGGTTGGCAAGCTTGGTGGTGTTGCCGGCACCGATCTGGCCGCAGTAGGTCACGGCAGCACCCATAACGCCCAGAATATCCTTGACTTGGTCAAAGATCTCTTTCTTGCCGCCGCACATAATAGACAGAGTACCGTCGATGGCCTTGGGCTCACCGCCGGAAACAGGAGCATCGATCATGAAGCATCCGTTCTTTTCCACTTCTTCGCAGATCTCTTTGGATGCAATGGGGTTGATGGAGCTCATATCCACCAGGATCGCACCTTTTTTGGCTCCCTCCAACACGCCGTTGGCACCAAGAACTGCTTCCTTTACTTGGGGAGAATTGGGAACCATGGTAATAATAACGTCATTTCCCACGGCGGCTTCTTTGGCATTGGCCGCCACTTTAGCGCCGCAGGATGCCACTTCATCTACGGCGGCTTTGTTAATATCGTACACCGTCAGCTCGTATCCGGCCTTCAAAAGGTTCTTGCTCATGGGTTTTCCCATGATACCAAGTCCGATAAATCCGATTTTTTTCATGTTGTTTCTCCTTTGCATTGTAAAAAATATTTCACCGTCGAACCAAGGGTTTGGACGGTAATTACCGCAAAAAATAATCCATATTGCTCCGCAATACCAACTGAGGAGCACAGGACACCACACTGTCTACGTTGATCTCCCCGATCACGTGCTTGACCAGATACGTAAAAGCGTTTTTGGCCTGCTGATAAAGATTCTGATAGATGGAGGCGCCGATGATCCCCTCTTTGAGATATTGGGCCATTTGGCGATACACGTCAAAGGTCACCAACACCGTGTCTCGGGCCGCCGGATTCTCTCGGATCTCTCGGCACAGCTCCAGGCAATGTCCGCTGGTGATGAAGATCCCGTCCGGCCAGTTGTTTTCTTCCCCTTTCATTTGAGCGATCTGCCGCTTTAACAGTTGGGGGGAATCCTTCATGTCAAAGGATCGGACCACACAAAGACCGAACCGTTTGGCCGCAAGATAAAACTCATCGTTGGCCTTGCGATGCAGATCCGCTTCCCGATCGCCGGTAAAGATCACCACATTCTTGCGAGGGGATCTTCTCAGACAGTTGGAAAGAAACTCTGCCGCCAGGTGGCTGGAGGTGGCCGAATCGTGGCACGATACAAACAGACGGCGGATCTCCGGGGCGTCCATCTGCAGAAGAACCAGATGGGTATTTTGCGCAAAGTCGTCCAGCAACGCCAGCTCCTCCGGAAGGTTCAAGCCGCTGACGATCAGCCCGTCGTATGTCCGAAACTCCTCCAATGCTTTTTTGACTCCCTCAAGCGTTTTGGCGGCTGTGTCTAAGGCTTGGATGCGAAGGTTCACCTTCAGATCAAAAAGCTCCCGATACCCGTCGTTTACTCCTCTGCAAAACTCTTCCGCCGCGTGATCATAGGTGTCGGCATACAGCAGTCCGATATTGATCTCCCGCATAGACAGTCGGGACGCCGCTTTGTTGGGCACATAGTGTTGCTCGGCGGCACACTTTAATATTTCCTGCCTCGTTTCATCGCTGATCCGGGAGCGGGGATCAAAGGCTCGGCTTACCGTGGACGGCGAGACCCCAAGCTCTCGGGCAATGGTGGCAATGGTGCTCTTCTTCGTTTGGTTCATAAACACCCTCCCCTCAGGTTGTGCAAACGCTTGCACACCTAAAAAGATAAAATACCGGCAACGTCGCCACAGGCGAAAAGAACGAGCCTCGGTATCGGTATTGTGAAAACACGGTTATGGATATGAAACCCTCCTTGGGGTTCCTTGTTTTTTTCATTGTAGCACAAGCCTGCCCGTTTGTCAACATAAATATATTAAGCTCTGAACAAACGCCGGTTCCAAACACGACGTTTTCTCTGTGTGCAGGCTTTTGGGCAGTTTTACATATGAATTTGAACGCTCGTGCAAATCAAGGGCAACTACACTTTTTCTCACGGGAAAGGTTAAATCTTGTTGATTTTGAAAAGTTAATTGCCCAAGCATTATAACGCTGTTATAGATTAACCTCTGACTTTTTTATATAACTTTTTCGATATTCGCTTGGGGAAAAATGAGTGATTTTTTTAAATATCCGACAAAAGTAAAATGAATCCTCATAGCCCACAGAATTGGATATTTCGAAAACACTGGCATCGGTAACACTCAATAGTTCTTTTGCTCGCTCAATGCGCTTATGCAGAATATATTTTTTGGGAGATATGCCCACCTTTTCCGTAAACTTTCTTGAAAAATAGGCGGGGTCCAACGATAAACGTTTTGCAATTTGTTCGACTGAAATATTGGTGCAATAGTTATAATCTATGATCTTTAAAGCAGAATTTATCCGATCTGTTTTTTGAACCAGGGTTGAGTTTTGCATTAAAACAGAGAAAAACTCATATATAAGCCCGGTGACACTCAATTTTGATGAGAGTGAAATGTTTTTGGAAATATCATATATATTGTCCATAACCGTTTTCAGTTCGTTATAAAGGGAAACGTGCAATATCGGATTTTGAGGCGTAACTCCTAATAAGTCTATGTATTCCTTAACCGTTTGGCCGTATAGCCCTAACCAACTGATGCTCCATGGCTCCAATGCTTTATAATGGATGCGCTCATTTGGAAGCATGATAAGCAGATCGTGGGTGCCAAATTTTGTTTCTTTGTCGTTATGCATACATCTTTTGAAAATGTGTCTCCAAAAACACTCTTGACATCTTCCAAAAAGTCTGATATACTATACCCGTAATAGGTATCGCCATGCTCAAGGGCAACGCTGTTTTTAGCGACCCGATAGCCAGGCGAGCCTATTTTTTTGCATTTATAGCGTGGAGTTTTCCAAGAATTTTTGCTTCCTCTAAAATTGGATTTTGGTTGACACGCTCATGGATCACAGATCGTACAGCATGGTATTCGATTTCCCCGGAAGCAGTTTCAAGACCAACCGTTCCAATCAAAATGTGAGAGTACGGAACATGTACGATACCATTTTAACAGATTTCAAAAAACTTGACGGCGACAGAAGCGATTCCGAAAGAATTCAACGGGACATAGATGCCACTGAAAACGGGTTTAACATTCATGCGGACACCCGTATTATCGGTTGCGATGTGCGCGTTTGGTTCCACTGTCGGTACAGAAGTGCTCTATGCCGGAATGTCGATTGGGATCAAAACAGCGTAAACGGTTTTGGCAAAAATCCGTTTGAATTAGAATTATTTCAGTATAAATCCCCTTGTTTTCCAGATAATAGTATCGCTATTAATAAAACAAGGAGATAGGGTTTTTGATTATAAAAAGGAGTAAATGGTCAGCCATTTTAAGGAGAAACGAAATGTATAGAATTTTTGTTAACGGAATCGTGACTGAGCCGGAAAAGATAATGGTTTCGGCACACCCATTCAATCGGCTTTGGCCCGGAAAGCAAAGAGATCCTGCTCAAAGTGAGAGTGCGTATATGCTTCGCGTTTTCGGCGAAGGGGAATTAAAAATTGAAATAGAAACGGATTTTCCGATTTTGGATGCAGTTGTGAGACCGTTGTCTAAAAACATACCGATTGAGATCACCCATCAAAGAGTGTGCATTTCTATCCCGTGCAACGGCAAATATTCAATAGAGATAGACGGTAGGCAATATGCCATCCATTTGCTTTATCAAAAGCGTACCGATGATATAGAACTTCCACCGCCAACTTATTATTTCGGTGCAGGACATCATCATGTTGGGCTGATCAAGCTAAAAAGCGGAGACTCGGTACATATCTCAAGGGATGCTGTAGTGCACGGCTCGTTGCTTGCTGTGGATGTCCACGATATAACAGTATATGGAGATGGAATTCTGTGCGGTGATTGGGAAAATCGTACAAAGCGTCACGGGGATATTGGAATTGATGACGAAAATACATTTCAGCCCGAAGACATACACACATATGGCGGAATCAGAGCATACAGATGCAATAATATATCCATACGCGGCATCACGGTTACGGATACCGCTTCTTATGCAATCAGCTTTTTTGCGACCGACGGGATTACCATAGACAATGTCAACGTTTTAGGACTTTGGAAATATAATTGTGACGGCATTGACTTTTTCAATTCCTCAAATATAACCGTTAAAGATTGTTTTATCCGTTCCTTTGACGATTCCATGTGTATGAAAGGAGTCACCGCGTTTTCGTATATGAACACCGAAAACGTCCATGTTTCAAATTGCGTTTTCTGGTGTGACTGGGGCAAAAATATTGATATTGGTGTGGCCTCAGCCTGTAAAGAAATTAAAAATATTGTTTGGGAAAATTGCGATATCATACACAACAGTGCAATTTGCATTGCAATTTCCAACGGTCAATGGGCAGATGTGCACGATATAGTCTATAAAAATATAAACATTGAATACGCAAAAAGCACGGAGCCTCAGATAGTCCAAAGTAGTGATAATCAGGTGTATGAATCGAATGGGTGTATCAAAGTTCCCGCACTGATACATATCACCGATAGCAGACGCAACTGGCAGGGGAATGTATCTTATGATGACGATCGAACGAAGATACGAAATATTCTCATAGATAACATAATTGTAATACTGGAAGAAGGCATCGAAAAGCTTCCGTCTATACTGGTTCAAAAGAAAACGCAAAAATCTGTTTTTGAAAACATCAATATACAGAATGTTTTTGTAAACGGAAAAAAGCTGGAGATTTCCAAAGTATAAATCAATTCGCATATGTACGAAATTGATTGAAACGAAGAAGCGGCAGTACAGAGCGACTGACTCCGTACTGCCACAAACAAAGGCTATGTAACATCTTTTAAAAAAACAACAAACCCGAACGTTTCACCGATAGGTTGTAGGTTCGGGTTTGAATGCTTTGTCTATAGGCTACAAAAAAGATATTTTTGCTGTTTTTGCGTGTGAATTCGAACTTTTGCGTAAATCACGGCGTAGCCGTGCATATCATCAAGACGAAGTCTTGCATATCATCAATTCCGAAGGAATTGTATATCATCATTGCGAAAGGAAATACAGCCTACGGCTGATGATATACACGCTTTGCGTGATGATATACGCCTAACGGCGATGATATGTCATTGCTTTCGCAATGGATAAAAAATCGACAGGTCGAAACCTGTCGATTTTTGTGATATAACTCACTCATTGATACAATGAACTGCCGAAAGCAAAAATGGTGCATTTTTAACCCCAATTTGTGTTATTAAATGAGCCATTTCTCAATCTATTTCTTGTGCTTTTTTCTGAAACTCGTAGGTGATTCACCGCATTGTGCTTTGAATTGACGAATGAAATGCTCGGGATTTTTATATCCGCACTTTTCGGATATTGAGGAAACGCTCAAGTCGCTGTTCAAGAGCATCCGTTTTGTCTTTTCGATACGAGCACGGATAACGTCCTGAATAGCGGATATGTTGTAAAATTCTTTATAGAGTCTTTGAAAATAATATTTGCTGAGATGTACCCTGCCACACATATTGTCAATCGCCCATTCCGCCTCCGGCGTCGAATATATTTCCAATCTCAATTTCTGCATTGCACGGTAATGAATCTTTTCCTTATCATTCATATGAGTCATACGCAGTTCGTTTTTTATGCGGTATAGGAAAAACTGCCCTAAGGCAGAAATACATTCGCTTCTGTATATATTTTGATCAACGAATTCCTGTTTTATCGACCTCAGCACGTTTGAGATTACGTCCGTCGAACAAATATCAAATGGCGCGCCGAGTCTTATTGAAGAAAAAACAGTCCTTTCATATTCGGTCTCAATATCGAATAGTAAAAAATCATGTACAAACTCGACGTCGCCCACACCATAATAGCTTTGAATTGCGTTTTTGTCAAAAAACACGCCTACACCGTAGCCGACTGATATGTATTCTCCGTCCGAAAACAACATAGCAGGCGATTTAAATAGCACGAACAGATATTGTTTTCTGCCGTTTTCAAGATGGATACTGAAGTTGTAAGACATATTATTATCAACGTCCACAGAATTAACTATCATAATCGATCCTCCTCGGAAAAGCATTTTTAATCAATCTATGAAACATTATACATCATTGAATCAAACAAGTCAATATGCTATAATCAAGCTATAATATATCAACATCTCGGAGGAGAAATTATGCTATACGAAAACGAAAACCTGAAGCAAATATCATTTCCGTTAGGCGGAATAGGAAGCGGTTGTATCGGACTTGCAGGAAACGGACAGCTTATAGATTGGGAAATTGCAAACCGTCCGAACAAGGGCAGCGAAAGTGAATATTCGTTTTTAGCCGTACGATGTATGAAAAACGGTACCGTTGAGGATGCCAGAGTGCTTATCGGAGATAAGGACGAAAATTGTATAGGACATGGCACCGGACTTTCCAATGCTTGCATGAACGGATTTCCGCATTTTGCAAAAAACACCTTTGACGGAGAGTATCCAATAGCTGAGCTTTCGTTTTACGATAAACATTTCCCCGGATGCGTGCGCATGAAAGCATTCAACCCATACATACCACATAATAGCCTGGATTCTTCCATACCCGCTGCATTTTTTGAGATAGAATTTGAGAATCCTAGCGAGTACGAAATGGTTTACGAGACTGTTTTCAGCCTTCGCGGAATGTTTCATAGTACGCTGAATAAAAGGCTTGACAGTGATAACGGTATAACTATTTACGATGCAGATAATACGGATAACAATATGACGCTCATTGCCGAAGGCGAGCAGGTAGAACTTTGCGATTATTGGTACAGAGGTTGGTTTAATAGCTTTTTCAAGGAAAACATACGCGCCTTTTGGTCAGAGTTTTCAAGTGGTGCGCCCTTAAAGCCGAGAGGCTATGAGCAAAAGGGGTGTCGTGATATATGCAGCGTTGGTGCTAGCGTGTGCGTCGCACCCGGAGAGAGAAAAAGAGTCAGATTTGTTCTTTCTTGGAGCTTCCCCGAAAGGTTTAATTATTGGGCTCCGCTAAAGGATGAAAACGGCAAGGACGTTGCTTGGAAAAACTTTTATGCTACAGTATGGCAGGATTCATCAAAAAGTGCTGTTTATGCCATGTACAATTGGGATGAGCTGTATTTTAAGACTTCGAACTTTAAGATTGCACTTTATTCCTCAACATTGAGCGACGCTGTTAAGAGCGCGGTTGGCTCCGCATTGTCTGTGCTGAAATCGCCAACGGTTATGCGACTGGAGGATGGAAGCCTGTACGGATTCGAAGGAACCTCCGGAAATGGAGGAAGCTGCGAAGGGACGTGCCAACACGTTTGGAATTACGCCTATGTTTGCTGTTATCTATTTCCTGATCTTGAGCGCGGCTTGCGTGATAACGAATATAAATACAGTCTTCTTGATAGCGGAGAGATGGTGTTTAGGATAGCTTTGCCGTTTTGGCGTGAGGAGAAAGCGAACTTGTTTCCTCTGAATGAGAAGGCTCGCCCCTGCGTTGACGGACAGATGGGCGAAATAATTAAGACTTTCAGAGAATGGAAGTTCTCGGGAGATACGGAATGGCTTAATGGAATCTGGCATAACGTGAAAAAACGATAGACTTCGCATGGAGTACGGAAAACAGTCAGCGCTGGGACCTTGACTGCGACGGAATACTCGAGGGCAGACAGCACCACACTCTCGACATCGAGCTTTTCGGACCGAACGGATGGCTTCAGGGCTTTTATCTTGCAGCACTTAAAGCGGCGAGTGAGATGGCAGATGCTGTTGGCGATACAGAGGCTGCTATGCGCTATCGAAAGCTTTTTGAAAGTGGCTATGAATATACTAAAAACACACTTTTTAACGGAAAATATTTCATTCAAAAGGTCAATATCAAGGATAAGGAGATATGTGATAGCTTTGATTGCTCACATCTGTTTTGGAACGACGAGGTGAGGGAGATTTCTTATCAGCTGGCAGACGGGTGTCTGATCGACCAGCTTGTTGCACAATGGCATGCCGAACTTTGCGGAATAGGCGAGATTTTTGATGCAAAGCAGGCCAAGATAACCGCTTTAAGTATTTACGAAAACAATTACAAAAAAACGCTGAGAGACACTATAAATCCGTGGCGTCTTTTTGCAGTAAATGACGACGGCGGAACGATTATATGCAGTTATCCGGACGGTACACCGCACCCCGCTAATCCGATTCCTTATGCAGAGGAGGTTATGTCGGGCTTTGAGTATGCCTTCGCGGGAGCACTTATGATAAACGGTTATATAGAACAAGCGGAGCAAGTTATCGCTACTGTAAGGCGACGGTACGATGGAAAGCGCGGAAACCCATGGGATGACATTGAATGCGGCCATAATTATGCAAGGAGTATGTCAGCGTTTTCACTTGTTCCCTTAATCTGCGGATTCAAAGCAGATATGTGTAAATGCGAACTTACCTTCAACCCGAGGATGCCGGAGCGTCCTTTCAAAAGCTTTTGGAGCACCGCTTCTGCTTGGGGAACGATTGAGATCTTTGATAACTCGACAAAAATAATCGTTTCTGACGGTAAAATTCCCATAAAAACACTAAATCTTTCGTATCTGCGGACGATATCGTCTGTCAGGTTGAACGGACAAAGGATTAGATTCTCATTTGACAGCGGCAGAATCAATCTTGAAAATATAATTCTTAAATCTCACTCTGTTATAGAAATTTTGGAGAAGAACGATGAATAAATTCAGTTATACTAAAACACTTCGGCTTAATGCGCAGAACATAGGTGGCCTTTGGGAGAAGCTGGATAAATATCCATCGAGCTTTGATAACATTGTGTTTTTCTCCCATCATACTCATTCGGTTAAAAATCTTGATTATCATCGCGCGACGGCAAGTAAGCTTGCACCCGTTATAGAAAGGCTTAGGGGCATGCATATCAAGGCGGGTTTCAATATTCTCGGAACGGTCGGCTTCTTTTCAGAGAACAACGATCCCTTGCTTGCAGATATGCCTAAATACAGGACCATCACAGCAGCGGTGAACGAAGGTAAACTTTGTCCTACAAGTACACAAACCGCAGATTACGTAAGGGAGCTTTACGGCATCTATGCCTCGGTACGCCCCGATATAATCTACATAGATGACGATATTGATGAGTTGAATTGTACTTGTGATGGCTGTTTAAAACGCTTTGCAAAAAAACTTGGAATAAAAGATACTATCGACTTTAACCTAGATAAGCTTCGCAATTTATTTGACAACAACGACCGCGAGGTAAGACAGCGGGCCAGAGAGGCTTGGATAGACCACACCGTATCGGTCCGTGCCGAACTTTGCGCCTTGATTGAACAAACTGTTCATTCGATATATCCGGACATCATGCTAGGATTTATGACATTTACATCGGGTATTGGTAGCTTTGGATGCGAACTTTGGGCAAAAAGGCTTTCGGGTATCGATAGATGTGAGATTTCCTGGCGGCCGGGTGGTGGCGTTTATACAGACGATTCCTTATACAAGGTTTGTGACAAAGCTAACAGAATAAGCCTGCAGACAAGATATATACCTGTATCTGTAACAAGGATAGAATCTGAGATAGAGAATTTCCCCTATCAACCACTTAATAAATCTCCCGATTTCACCGCATATGAAAGCTTTATTTATCAAGCGGCGGGATGCACCGGCACTGCGTATAACGTGATGAGCAAGGAGGAGGATATAGGCGAGGAGCACGAGATTTTCTTCAAGATGGCAGAGGAAAGCGGTGAATATGGCAGACTGATTTCACAGGCATTCAAAAGAAGTCCCCTGCGCGGTGTCGGTTATAAATGGAACCCTATGACACCCACCGTGCCGCAAAAAGCAAGCTGGTCGCTCTTCGAGGCAATACCACTTGCCAACGATATCCATAGAATAGGCATTCCATTTGCATGTGAGGACGAAAGCACCTATGTTTATTTTTTGAATGGAGATATTGCTTGTCAATTATCCGACGATGAGCTCTGCGAATGCCTTTCAAAGTGCGTTTTTATGGATTGCGAGGCGCTTCGTGTTTGCAATGAAAGGGGGTTAGGACATCTCTGCGGCTTCAGGACCGCGGAAAGATATGACTCGGACACTATGGAAATTGAGCTCGATCATCCGCTAAATATGCCGGGGGAGCATAGAAGAAACCCCAGACAAGCCTTTCACTATACCGGATATACCTATACGATAGAGAGAACGAACGAGCGTGCAGAATATCTTGCAAAACAAACAGATATCGAGGGAAAATATCGTGGAATGAGTGCGGGTGTATTTGAAAACGAGCTTGGCGGCAGAATATACGTATC
This sequence comes from Eubacteriales bacterium, assembly GCA_045576375.1. Lineage (GTDB taxonomy): Bacteria > Bacillota > Clostridia > Oscillospirales > SIG627 > SIG685. The sequence continues at coordinate 468 of JAZNGI010000174.1, read as the reverse complement.
GGGTGTAACACCATTCGAATGGTGTTACAGTCTTGCACGAGTACTTCATATCAAAAATGTACTTCGCTGGCTATCAAGGGATAGCTTGCCTGCTTATATCTCATCTTTCCACAGAGCTATCATCTGGTCTCGCTCAGAATCGGCGTTTGTCGCCAACGCATCAATGGCGGATATTGAAACGGTAGAAATTATGCTCAAAACAAAGCACAAAAGGCTTCGTGCAATAATTACAAAGGGTAGTAAAATAATCGAAGATACTATCGTTAATGCAAAATCGGCGGGTACATATATGAAATTTACCATTCGCGAAATTCCCATTCTTGGAACTGCACTTCTTACACCTATATACGATTGAAAATATGGGCAAACCGCGCTCGTCACCAATGTGATTATCATCAAACTGCAGGAGCATGCCTAATACACGCGTGCGCGTGATGATATGCCAAGCCTGCGGCTTGGATAAAAAAA
>JAZNGI010000173.1:0-4392 GCA_045576375.1 Eubacteriales bacterium | reverse complement strand
TCCCGGTGAGAATATTTCCGCCTTTTTTTTATATATTGTAGTAATGAAAACAACGGAGGAAAACAATGTTTATCTATTCTGTTCGCGCTTCCAAGCTGAAGCTGGGTGTGCTGATGGCGTTTTGTGTGGGCGTTTTTATTCTGTTGGCGCTGTTTGTTCCCTCGGAGGCCCGGGGATACGCGGGCGACGAGCTCACCGACGTTCTCAATGCCCAACCGGGGGATTTTAAAAACATCAAAACCGGAGAGGACCGTATTCGCTTTTTGGAAAGCTACGGCTGGAGCGTGGAAACCGAACCCGCCCAGATCGCGGAGGTCACCGTTCCTTACGAGTTTGATGCCGTTTATGAAAAATATAATCAGATCCAAAAGGGCGAGGGCCTGGATCTGAGCTCCTATCGGGGAAAGACCGTAAAGCGCTATACCTACGTGATCACCAACTACGAGTATGACGGCACGGTCTACGCCAACCTTCTGATCTATAAAGACTGCGTCATCGGCGCGGACGTTTGCAGCGCCAACGTGAACGGCTTTATGCACGGCTTGACCAAAGAAAACAATCTTTTGCATTCATAAAAACCGCCGTCACGGAGCACACTATATTCGGACAACGAAAGATCGGAGAAAAAGCATGAACGAGAATCTTCGTGCGTTCTGCATCAGCTTCGGCGTGGGTCTGGGATGTGCGCTCCTGTTGGCAGGAGGCTTCTGGCTCACACTCAATTGGCTGATATAAGAAAAAACGGGCTTTTCCTTTTTGGGAAGAGTCCGTTTTGTTTTTTACTGATCTGTAAATTTCGCCGCAACGGTTGAAAAAAAAGCGGCAATGGAATATAATATACTCAAAGAGGGGTTTCTTCCCGGGCAGTTTCCTGCTGAAGCTCAAATTCCCGAAGCACGGCTTCCTCCAGTTGAGCGCGGAATTGGGCGTTAATGGGGTGAGCAATGTCACGGTAGGTGCCGTCGGCGTTCTTTCTGCTGGGCATCACGATAAAATATTTTTCGTTGGCGTAGATCACCTTGATGTCGTGAACGGCAAACTGATTGTCAAAAGTCACACTAACGACAGCTTTCATCGGGCCTTCGTCGAAATACTTTCTGATTCTGATGTCTGTGATCTGCATAATGGTTCTCCTTTTTCTCTCTGGGGAAAATATTTTATGATTTCTAATTTTACACGATAAATTGAAAGAAATGGTGTGGAAAATGTTAACTGAAATTGAAAAATCAAAACTTTTTGAAAACAAAACAAAAATATTTTTTCTTGGGATCGGCGGGGTCAGCATGTCCAGCATTGCCATGGCGTTTCGCTCCTTGGGAAACCCCGTAGCGGGGTATGATTCCACCCGCAGCGAAAACACCGATCTTCTGGAAGAAAACGGCATTCCCGTCAGCTTTGAGTTCTGCCGTGAGGATTTTGACAACGTGGGGCTGGTGGTCTATACCAACGCCATCAAGGAGTCGGATCCCGTGTTCATCTATCCCCAAAGTCTCGGGATCCCCATGATCACCCGCGCTGCCGCCCTGGGGCATTTAATGAAGCGCTACGGGGATGCCGTTGGCATCGCAGGCACTCACGGAAAATCCACCACCACGGGAATGCTTTCCTACATATTCATTTGCGAGGACCGATCCCCCACCGTTTTTGCCGGGGCACACCTTCCCATTCTGGGCGGCAACTATCAGATCGGCACGGGCAGGGAATTCATTTTTGAAGCCTGTGAGTATCAGGATTCCTTTTTGCAGTTTTTTCCCACGGTTGCCGTGGTTCTTAACGTTGCCTTTGACCATGCGGATTATTTTCTTGATCTTAACGACGTGGTGTCCTCTTTCTCCCGTTATCTCTTCCTGGTGCAGGGCGACGGTACTGCGGTGGTGAATTGGGACGATGCAGGTGCCCGTGCCGCCGCTCACGGATACACGGGCCGTTTAATGACCTATTCCAAGGAGTCTCTTGATGCCACCGTCACTGCCCGGCACTTGTATTGCGATGGGGGCTTCTATCGCTTTGACGTGTATTATAAGGGCGAGTTTTTCACCAAGGTCAAGCTGGGCGTTCCCGGTGAATTTAACGTTTCCAATGCTCTTGCGGCCATTTGTGTGGCCATCCTGTGGGGTGTTTCCAAGGAAGCCGTCGTGAACGGCCTGAAGGCCTTCGGCGGTGTGAAGCGCCGCTTTGAGGTGCGGGGCAAATTGGGCGATGCCGTGGTGGTGGATGATTACGCTCACCACCCCGACGAGATCCGCGCCACCCTGGGCGTTGCCCGTTCCATGGGCTATGAAAGAGTCACGGTGGTGTTCCAGTCTCACACCTTCAGCCGAACCAAAGCCTGCTTTCAAGACATTTGTTCCGCCTTCGAGGAGGGCTGTGACGAGGTGATCTACGCGGATATTTACCCCGCCCGCGAGGCGCCCATTGCGGGCATCGACGCGGCCGCCTTGGCCAAGAGCACCAAAAACGGTCTCTATCTTGGAGATAACGGGGCCATCATCCGCCACCTCAGAGAAAAAAAGAGAAAGCAAAAGGGCTTGATTATCGTGATGGGCGCAGGAGATATCGTTTCTCTCACTCCTTCTCTTTTGGAGGTGGACGATGCCCATTGATACCGTCACCGTCCTGGTTGTTTTTCTTTCCATTTTTTGCGTTGCCGTGGTCTTGTTTTGGGTATATCTTTTTCGGGAAGGAAAGAAGCGCCGAGAGATCGAGCATTACGGCGACCACGCCGAAGAGCGGGTCAGCGCCTATATCCGCCGCTGTTTTCCCGACAGTACGCTCTTTGATGACGTTTATTTGAAAACCCAGCGCGGCCTCACCCAGATCGATCATATTCTTGTTTGCCGCTGGGGGGTCTACGTTATTGAGACCAAAAGCCATAACGGGCTGATCCTCACGGGAAACAGGGATTGGGTGCAAAAATACAACGGAAAGACCGTGAAGTTCTACGATCCCGTGAAGCAAAACGAGAATCATTGCCGCGCGCTGAAAAACCTTCTTAACACCCAGGCCATTTTAAAAAATGTGAAGGTGGAGCCTCTGGTGGTGTTCACCTCCAGAAACGTTCGCTTTTCCTCCGCGGTGAAGGGCGTGATCCGTCTCAGCCAGCTTAACGACACGGTGAAGAGCGGCGAAAGCGGCGAAGCCAAAGGGAAGCGGCGGGTGCGCCCTCTCACCTCCCGAGCGGGACGAAAATATCTGGATAAAGCCACCGTCAAGGCCATCTCCCGTCTGATCTCCCGCAATTGCGAAAAAAGCCGAATGAAGCAGCGAATGTATCGGGAGCGCATCCGAGAGAATCGGATCTATCGCAACCGAAGAAGAAAATGACCCGCAGAGCGAAAGGAAGATCTCTTTTCTCTCTTGACTTTTTTTCGTCGGGGTGTTATAATCGTCTCGTAATTTAATATTGTTCGTTTGCGGTTTCGCCCCCCGGGGCGGATCAGAGGGAAGTTCGGTGCAAATCCGACGCAACTGCCATTACCGTAAGCAAGCCCCCGCTTGTAAGTCGGAACACTTGCCGCAAACGCTCGGTTCATCAGATCTGTTCTGACATTTTTGGGTGTGAAAAGTGCGGCCGTTTTCGGTTTTGGGCATTTGCTGTCCAAAAATTTCCGTTGCACCCTCACACCGAAAACCGTTGCGCTTTCCCGATCTTTGGGAAAGCGTTTTTCTTTTGGAGGGAGCTATGAAAAAATATTCAAAATCAGAATGTATTCGACTTTTGCAATCCGCTCAGCTTCGCCTGAAGGAAGAGGGAAGGGCAGGGCTTGTGAGCCGAAAAGAGTTTTCGACGGAGGAAGTCGTGGCGATCAAGGCGTTTTTGGGCCCCTGGCCAAGGGCTTTGGAGGCGGCGGGGTTAAAGCCGCCCAAGGAAAACAGCCGTAAGGAGCTCAACCGTCAAAGAAGGATCCGCGCCAAACGGCGGCACCGAGAAGCATCCCGAGAGCTTGGTGTTGCCGCAAGCGGAGAAAGAATGATTGAGGAGGAATCGGATCATGAAAAAAATTCTTAGTATTCTCACTGCTTTTGCTTTGCTCTTGGTGCCCGTGTCGGTTTTTGCCGCGGAGGGCGAAACAAAGGTAGCGGTCAGTATTTGTTGCGGCTCGGGCGTTTGTCCCGTGGTGCTGGAGGAGGTCGTTCTCAGAGACACCGATCACGACGGAGCTCTCACCCTCAACGACGCTCTCTATCTTGCTCACGAGGCCTTTTTTGAGGGAGGAGCTTCCAAGGGATATGAAACGCAGAGCACGGCCTTCGGCTTGAGTTTGGTGAAGTTGTGGGGAATTGCCAACGGCGGGAGCTACGGCTATTATGTGAACAACGCTTCCGCTATGAGCCTTTTAGATCCCTTGCATAACGGCGACTCCGTCAGAAGTCGGAGGGCCAAGCGGTCTT
>JAZNGI010000172.1:0-4731 GCA_045576375.1 Eubacteriales bacterium | reverse complement strand
TTTACGGCAGAGAATCCTTTGCCATTTTGGCCGACTATCTGAAGAACTCCTCCAAGACGGACGCCAAGGCCCATTTCTGTATGAGCGGCTTCAAGCTCTGCAATACCCTGACCGATAACGGGCACGTGTCCCGCGGCATCTGCGAGACCGACGAAAACGGGATCCTGACCAGCGTGACCGAGCGCACCAAGATCCAGCGCAACAACGGCACGATCCAGTATCAGGAGCAAGAAACCTGGTTTGATCTGGCGGAGGACGCCGTGGCCAGTATGAACTGCTGGGGCTTCACCTCCCGCTTCTTTGAGGAATTAACGGGCGGCATCGGAGAGTTTTTCCGTGAGAACGCCGCAGATCTGACAAAGTGCGAATACTATCTGCCCTCCGCGGTGAAGAACATGATCGCCAAGGGCCGGTGCGACGTGAAGGTGCTTGCCACGGACGCCAAGTGGTACGGCGTGACCTATCACGAGGACAGAGCCGCCGTGGTGAACGCACTGAAAACCATGACCGAACAGGGAGCTTATCCCGAAAAGCTTTGGAACTGATTTAGGAAAGGAAACGAAACAATGTCTATGCAGCAATTAGTTGAAATGTCTCAGAAATACGGCAAGGATGCCGCGTTCGTTCTTGCAGGCGGCGGAAACACCTCCTTTAAGACCGAGGAGCTTCTTTTCGTGAAGGGCTCCGGCTCTTCTCTTGCCACCATCCGGGAGGAGCAGTTCGTGAAGCTTTGCAGAAAAAGCCTCAACGAAGTGATGACCAAAACCTACTCCGCCGACGAGGCGGCCCGTGAGGCAGAGGTGCTCAGCGATATGATGGACGCCCGTTGCAAGGGCGAGGAAAACAAGCGGCCCAGCGTGGAGTGCTTGCTTCACAATCTGTTCCCTCAGAAATTCGTGCTCCACGTGCATCCCGCGGCAGTCAACGGCATCACCTGCTGTGCCGGGGGAGAAAAGGTAGTTAAGGAGCTGTTCCCCAACGCCGTGTGGACCGATGCTTGCAAGCCCGGCTACATTCTTGCCGATCTGTGCAAGAAGGTGATGGAGGACTATAAGGCCAAAAACGGCAAGGACGTGAGCGTTCTGTTTTTGGAAAATCACGGCATTTTCTTCGCCGCCGACACCGTGGAGGGCGTGGATGCCCTGGTGAAGGAAGTGATGGATGCCATCAACGGCAAGCTGGTGAGAACCCCCGATCTTTCCCCCTGCGAGTTTGACACGGACAAGGCGGCCGCCATTGCTCCCGCCGTTCGTATGCTGTTTTCCAAGGAAGGAAAGGCCGTGGTGAAATTCTCCGCCAACAAGGAGCTGGCCGCATTTTTGAAGGATGAAAAAAGCTTTGCGCCTTTGGCAAAGAGCTTCACGCCCGACCATATCGTGTATTGCAAGAAGGCTCCTCTGTGGGTTCCCTTTTGTGAGAGCGCCCAGGAGACCGTGGAGCTTTTGCAAAAGCTCCACAAGGAATACGTGGATGCCAACGGCATCCTTCCCAAGGTTGTTGCCGTGGAGAAGCTGGGCGTGTTCGTGTGCGGTGCGTCCTATAAGGATGCCGACACCGCTACGGAAGTGTTTATGGACGGCGTGAAGATCGCCGTTTACGCCGAGAGCTTCGGCGGCGCCCGTCCTCTCAGCGACGAGCTGAGCCTGTTCATTCAGAACTGGGAAGTGGAAAGCTACCGTTCCAAGGTGAGCTTAGCTTCCGGAAACGCCAAGCGTTTGACCAACAAGATCTCCATCATCACCGGTGCCGGCCAGGGCTTTGGCAAGGGCATTGCCGAGTGCATGGCGGAGGAAGGCTCCTACACGGTGATTGCGGATATGAATTTGGCCGCCGCACAAGAGGTGGCCGACGGCCTTTGCCAAAAGTACGGCAAGGGTGCCGCCATTGCCGTGATGGTGAACGTCAGCGATGAGGAAGCCGTGAAGGCCATGGTGGATCAGACGGTGCTGACCTACGGCGGTTTGGACATTCTCGTGAACAACGCGGGCATTGCCAGAGCGGGCGGTCTGGAGGAAATGACCAAGAGCACCTTCGAGCTGGTGACCACCGTGAACTACACCGCGTTCTTCCTTTGCACCAAGTATTGCACCCGTCCCATGAAGATCCAGAACGCCGTTTGCCCCGATTACAGCGCCGACATCGTGAGCATCAACTCCAAGAGCGGTTTGTCGGGCTCCAACAAGAACTTTGCCTATGCGGGCAGTAAGTTCGGCGGCATCGGTTTGACTCAGAGCTTTGCTCTGGAGCTGGCGCCCTACAACATTAAGTGCAACGCCATCTGCCCCGGCAACTTCCTGGACGGTCCCCTGTGGAGCGATCCCGAGAAGGGACTGTTCGTGCAGTATCTCAACGCAGGCAAGGTGCCCGGCGCCAAGACGGTGGAGGACGTGAGAAAGTTCTACATGAGCAAGGTTCCTCTGGGAAGAGGCTGCTTGCCCAGCGACGTGGCCAAGGCCGTGATCTATTCCGTGGAACAGAAGTATGAAACGGGCCAGGCCATCCCCGTGACCGGCGGCCAGGAAATGCTCAAATAAACAAAAGGAACGATAACGATGGATACCAAAAAGCTGATCGAACAATTAAACGCCGAGAAGGAAGACGACCGTTTGGCGGCGCTGAAGGCGCTCAAGGAGCTCACCGACAAGGGCGAGCTCACAAAGCCTCAGGTCACCAATTACGTGAACAACCACATTCACACCACCTATTCCTTCTCGCCCTATTCTCCCACCAAGGCGCTGTATATGGCCTGGCAGAACGGCTTGAAGACCGCGGGCATTATGGATCACGATTCCACCGGCGGCTGCAAGGAGTTTTTGAAGGCGGCCGAAATTCTCTCCATGCCCGTCACCTGCGGCGCCGAGTGCCGCGTGGATATGTCGGGCACCGCGCTCAACGGCAAGCGCATCAACAATCCCGACCAAAAGTCCGTGGCCTACGTTGCTCTTCACGGCATTCCCCATCAATACATTGATGAGGTGAACGCCTTCTTTGCTCCCTATCGGGAGAAGAGAAATGAGCGCAACCAAAAGATGTGTGAAAACATCACTGCTCTGGTGAGCCCCTACGGCTTTTCTTTGGATTTTGAAAAGGACGTGCTTCCTCTTTCTAATTTTGCCGTGGGAGGCAGTGTTACCGAGCGCCACATTCTCTACGGACTGACCAAGAAGATGATGGAGCGCTATCCCGATGCCCAAAGCCTCATTCGGTTTGCCCAAGAGGAAATGAAGATCGCCGTGAGCGATAAGATCAAGGAGCTGTTGCTTTCCACGCCTACGGACGATATCCGCTACGCCTACGACGTTTTGGGCCTTCTGAAGGGCAACATGGTGGAGAAGTTTTATATCCCCGCCACCGAGGAATGCCCCAAGGTGGAGGATTTCATTGCTTTGGCCAACCGCGTGGGCGGTGTGGCGGCTTACGCCTACTTAGGCGACGTGGGCAATTCCGTGACGGGAGATAAGAAGGCGCAGAAATTTGAGGACGATTATCTGGATCTTCTCATTGAGGTGCTTCACGAAAAGCACTTCGATGCCATTACCTATATGCCCACCCGCAACACGCAAGAGCAGCTTGATCGGCTGATGGGACTGTGTGATGCAAACGGCTTCTTCCAGATCAGCGGCGAGGACATCAACTCTCCCCGTCAGAAGTTCATCTGCAAGGCGCTGGACGATCCGAGGTTTTCCCATCTGGTGGAGGCGACCTACGCCCTCATCGGCCACGAAAATGCGGCCACAGAGGATCCCCGAAAGGGAATGTTCTCTTCTGCCACCAAGGCGGCGCTTCCCGCCCTGTCGGAGCGCATTGCTCACTTTGCCAAGCTGGCAAAATAAAGACAAAAGCAAAAACGGCACTCTCTGTCGGCTTCCTTTGGGAAGAGGGAACAGAGGGTGCCTTTTTTACGGGATCGTATCAGTCCCGTTTTGAGGGATCATTTGAGCACGAAGCAACGGTCGTTGCCCGATCCGTCACGGAAAAACCGAGCTTTTTTTCCGTGGGAGGAAAACAGTTCTTCCAAAGCGGGGCGCTGATCGAAGCCGATCTCGCACACAAAGGGGATGTTGGGGAAAGAAAGTGCCAAAGAAAGAATGCGCCGATAGAACCGAAGTCCGTCTTCTCCCCCGTCCAGGGCCAGGGCGGGCTCTTGCTTTACGTTACTCTCCAAGCTCTCCAGATCCTCGGTGGGAATGTAGGGCGGGTTGCAGGCAAAGAGAGACACGCTTTCTCTTTCCAGCAGGGTTTCGGTCTCAGGGGAGAAAAGATCGCCCTTTGTGATGCGCAGGCGGGGGAGAACCCCGTGGAGGCGGGCGTTTTTCTCCGTGAGAGCAAGGGCGTGGGGGGAGAGATCCACGGCCAATCCCCGCGCGTCGGGGCGGTGATGCAAAAGATCGATGCCCACGATGCCGCTTCCGCAACAAAAATCCAGCAAGGTGCCCCCTTGGGGAAGGAGGCTTTCGCACAGCTCACAGAGCAGAGCCGTGTCCTCTCGGGGGATGAGCACGTTTTCTTCGCACAGGTAGTCCCTGCCGCGAAATTCCCAAACGCCCAGATAATACTGGAGGGGATAGCCTGAGAGAAGGCGGGCGGCATCCCCGCGGAGAGCTTTTTCCAAGGGGGGAGGGCAGGGAGAAACAGAAAAGCGAAGATCGGGAGAAAAGCCGTGCTTTTGAGAAAGACAGGCCCAAAGCAAAGAAAAGGAGAAAAATCTTTCTCCTTTTTTCTCCGTGTAGG
>JAZNGI010000171.1:0-12144 GCA_045576375.1 Eubacteriales bacterium | reverse complement strand
CAGAGATTCCTGCTTTCTGCGTTGGGCAGGAGAGAGGGGGGGCTTTTTTTTCTGCCCGGAGGAAGGGGGAGCGCTCTGCCTCGGCGCCGTTTTTCTCGGCGGAGGAGAGGTCGGCGCCCGGGGTCGGCGGGGGGGAGGCGGTGCAAAGCGGTTCATTGCTCCACCGCTTCGTTGGCAAGGAAGCGCCGGGGGAAGTCGTCCTTATCCGTGCACAGGGTGTGATCGTCGGGCAAGGGAAGATCCAAGCACAGGGCGATCACCGTTTGGGCGGCCAGGGCGGCCCCGCCGTCGTAATTGATCACCAGTTGCTGATAGTTTCGGCTCAGAAGGATCTCTTCTTTGGCCGCCGCCATGCGCTTGCAGATCTGATCTTCGGTTTCGGTGCCGCGGTTTCTCAGGCGCTTTTCCAGTTGGGCGTATGAGGGAGGCGCCAAAAAGACGGAGCGGTGTTCGGGGAGTTTTTTCATGATCTGCAAAGCACCGTCGGTCTCGATCTCCAAAACGGCAATGTAGCCCTCGTCGGCAAGGCGCTTCAGCTCGCTTTTGAGGGTGCCGTAGAAATTGCCGCAATACTCGGTGTATTCCGCCAGCTCGCCCTTGGCGATGCGTTGCTGAAAGTCTTCCTTGGTGGTGTAATAGTAGTGCACGCCTTCCTGCTCTCCCGGGCGGGGGGAGCGGGTGGTCAGAGACACGGTGGTGCGAAAACGGTCGCTTCTTTTATAGATCTCGGAAAGAACGGTGCCCTTTCCGCTGCCGGCGCAGCCGGAAAAAATGAGGATCGCTCCCTTATTCTTCATCGGCTTCCTCGCCTCCTTCGCAGTCTTCATTGGCCAGTCTGCCCGCCACGGTCTCCGGCTGAATGGCGCAAAGGATCACGTGGTCGCTGTCGGTGATGATCACGGCTCTGGTTTTTCTGCCGCAAGTCACGTCGATGGCTCTGCCGTTATCCTTGGCATCCTGAATGAGCCGCTTCACGGGGGCGGAATCGGGGCTCACCAACGCCACGACTCTGGCGGCGTTGACCATATTCTGAAAGCCCAGATTGATCATTTTCATAAGAGATTCCTTCCTTATTCGATGTTTTGGATCTGCTCGCGGATCTTTTCGATCTCCGCCTTGGCCTCGATCACCAGCTTGGAAATGTCAAGGCTGGCGCATTTGGAGCCGGTGGTGTTCACCTCGCGGTTGATCTCCTGGGTGAGAAAGTCCAGCTTCCGTCCCGCAGGCTCGTTGCCGTCCAGAATGGTGCGGAACTGATTCAGATGGCTGGCCAAACGGGTCAGCTCCTCCTGAGTGTCCAGCTTGTCGGCCATAATGGCCACCTCGGTGAGAATGCGCCCCTCATCGGGAGCCACGCTTCCCAGAACCTCGCGGATCTTTGCCTCCAGGCGGTGACGGTACTGCTCCAGATAGGAGGGGGAGAATTCCCCGATGCGGCGGGCAATGTCTTCAATGAGAGAAAGCCGTGCCAGAATGTCTTGCTTGAGAGCCTCGCCCTCCTTGGCACGCATGGCACAGAAGGAGGAAAGGGCCGAGAGGGCCACGGTCTTCACCTTTTCCCACATTTGGTCCTCGTCTTCTTCGGTGAGGCGCTTGGTGAACACGTCGGGCAGGCGGGCAACGGAGGACACGGTGACGTCGTTTCTCAGTCCGAAGCGCTCTTCCATGTCCCGGAAGGCGGCCAAATAGCTTTCGATCAGTCCGTTGTCGCTGACGATCTGAGTGGAGGAGCCGCTCAGCCGCTCCACGGAGAGATACACGTCCGCTTTGCCGCGGCTGGTGTGGCTCTGCACCAGCTTTTTAATGTTTTCTTCCATATAGGAGTAGATCCTGGGCATACGAACGTTCACGTCCAGGTAGCGGTTGTTCACCGCTTTCACTTCAAAGGTGATCTCGTAGTCGCCGATCTGCTGGGTGGCTCTTCCGAAACCCGTCATGCTTTTGATCATGGAGAATACCTGCATCCTTTTTATAAAAATTTCAGAGATAACGGTGATTAAGTCGGCACACGGTTATCTATTATATTATAATCGTAACGGCGGGAAAAGTCAAGAGCAAGGGAGGGAAAAGGGGAAGGGAAAATGATTTTTCCGCGGCTTGTTTTTTCCTTCGGGGCAAAAGGCGAAAAACACAAATCTTTTGAAGAAAATAGATGTTTTTTTGCCAAAAAATCACTTGACTTTGGGTTACGGATGGTGTATACTGTAGCGTAGTTAAAATTTTGCGATCGGCGAGAAGCGTCCCGTCGGTTTTTCGCGGAGGTGCCAATGAGTCTCTATTCTGTGGCAAAAGCCCTGGTCGGAGTTTTTAATCGGCTCGTGTTCAGAGTGTCAGTCATGGGAAAGAACAAGCTTCCGGAAGGTCCCGTGGTGCTTTGTCCCAACCATCTGTCCTATATGGATCCTTTGTTGGTTGCCTGCGCCATTGATCGCAGAATCACCGCCATTGCCAAAGCTTCTCTGTTTGATAAGCCCTTTTTGGGTTGGTTTCTCAAGCATTTGGGTATCATCCCCGTCAATCGCGACGGAGGCGATTTCGCCGCTGTGAGAGCTGCCCTGGGTGCTTTGAAGGACGGGCAGGTGTTGGCGATCTTCCCCCAGGGCACCCGCTGTGCGGGCGTTCCTCTCAGCGACGAGCTGGTTCGGGGCGGCGTCGCAATGATGGCGCTGAAGGGCGGTGCGAAGGTCGTGCCCGTGAGTATCACCACCAAGAACAACCGAGTCAGGCCTTTTCGCAAGGTCACACTGAACTTCGGAGAGCCCTTTGAAGTCAGCGAGCTGTTTGACGGTGAGCACGACAAGGACTTTGTTTATCTTTCCCGCCAAATGTTCGCCAAGGTGATCGCCCTGGACGAAGAGGCGAGAAGGGGAGGAAACAAGGCGTGAAGATCATTCGTTCCGAGTATGCGGGCTTTTGTTTCGGAGTCCGGCGGGCGGTGGATCTGATCTATCGGGCTTTGGACGAAGGGAAAGACCGGATCTATACTTTGGGCCACCTGATCCATAACGAGGATTTCAACCGCGAGATCGCTCAGCGGGGCGTTGAGGTGATCGACGAAGCGGGTTTGGAAACCCTTTCGCGGGAAAACGCCCTGGTGTTCATTCGGGCCCACGGTGCTCCCGAAAGCGTTTACCGCACCTTGGAAAAACTGGGTCTGCGCTATGTGGACGCCACCTGTCCCTACGTGAAGAAGATTCACAAGATCGTTCGGGAATGTGCCGCCGAGAAGCGGCGGTGTATCCTTATCGGAGATAGGGACCATCCCGAGGTGAAGGGAATCGTGGGACAAACGGAAGGCGCGCAACACACGGTGTGTGCCGACCAAAACGAGCTGAGCGCGTTCATATCCGCCGCCGATCCCGACGGGGAATATGCTCTTCTTGCTCAGACCACCCTGGACGTGAGTCTGTGGGAGGCGTGCTGCGAAACGGCACGCAACGGGCTGAAACGCCTGAGAATTTACGATACAATTTGCAGTGCGACGGATCAGCGTCAGCGGGATGCCGCCAGGATCGCCCAACAGGCAGACCTGATGCTGGTGATCGGAGGAACAAAAAGCTCCAACACGAAAAAGCTGGCCGGAGTTTCCGGGCGTTATTGCCCCACCTACCGAATTCAAAACGCACTGGATTTGGATAAAATTGAAATTCACCCTGCGGCAACCGTGGGGTTGACTGCCGGGGCATCCACCCCCGACAGGATTATCGAGGAGGTTATCAACAAGATGGAAGAGACAAAGAACATGGAAGAAATGAGCTTCGAGGAACTTTTGAACCAATCGTTCAAAACTTTGAGCTCCGGAGAGGAAGTCACGGGAGTAATCACAAGCATTATGCCCAATGAGATACACGTGGATTTAGGAATCAAGCAGACCGGTATCCTGCCCGTCAGCGAGATTTCCGATGCGGAAGCCCAGGATCTGCACGCCAGCTTTCAGGTGGGCGATCAGGTGACCGTTCTGGTTCAGAAATTCAACGATGCCGAAGGCACCGTGAACCTGTCCAAGAAGAAAGTGGACAGCAAGCTGGGCTGGAAAAAGGTTGAGGAAGCCTACAACGAGTCCTGCGTGATCACTGCGCAGATCGTGAATGTCGTTAAGGGCGGCGTCATCGCTTCCTACGACGGACAGAACGTATTCATCCCCGGTTCTCTCAGCGGCCTGCCCAAGAGCGCAGAGCTCTCTGAGCTTTCCGGCAAAGAGGTTCAGTTCAAGATCATTGAGATCGACGCACAGAAGAGAAGAGCCGTTGGCTCCATCAGAGCCGTCCTCCGAGAGGAAAGAAAAGCTCAGATCGCCAAGTTCTGGGAAGAGATCGAAGAAGGCAAGGAGTACACCGGCGTGGTGAAGAGCCTCACTTCTTACGGTGCTTTCGTTGACCTGGGCGGCGTGGACGGAATGATCCACATCACCGAGCTTTCCTGGAAGAGAATCAAGCATCCCAGCGAGGTTGTGAACGTGGGCGACACCGTCACCACCTTCGTGAAGGCAGTGAATAAGGAAACCAAGAAGATCTCTTTGGGCTATAAGACCGAAGAGACCAATCCCTGGACGATCCTTGAAAGAGATTATAAGGAAGGCGACGTTGTCAAGGTTAAGATCGTCAACTTCGCTACCTTCGGCGCGTTTGCCGAGGTCGTGCCCGGCGCCGACGGTTTGATCCACATTTCTCAGATCGCTGACAGACGCATCGCAAAGCCGGAAGAAGTTCTTGAGATCGGTCAGGAAGTAGATGCACAGATCATCGGTCTTGACTTTGAGACCAAGAAGATCAGCCTTTCCATCCGTGCTCTTCTGGAGGACGGCGAGGCAGAGGTGGATGAGGCAGAGGAGATCGTTGAAGCAGAGGAGTCCGCTGAGGAAGACGCTGAGTAATTCATACGTACATACCGCAAACGCAGAGCATTTTTTGCTCTGCGTTTTTGTGTATGAAAACTCGTGATTTTTGGCATTCCCGAGGGATCGGAGAAGGACAAACCCCGTCAAAACCAATAAAAAAGAAGAAAATTCGAGAAAAGTGAAGAAAAAATATTGATTTCTGCGCGTTTTCACTGTATAATGGTTCAAAATGAGGTTACTATTAACAAAGCTTGTGAAAAGCTTGGGAAAAACTAACATTTTTCTCAAAAATCCCCAAGAAGCCGAAGGTTCTTTTCGGCGGAGCAGGGAACGGTTGGAGAAGAGAAACATACCATTTTGATAGATCCTCACACGGGAACACCCCCAAAAACAGTCATTAAGGAGCAAGAAATGTATCCTATTTTGAGCAAAAAACAACTCAACCCCACGGTTACTCAAATGGAGATTGAGGCCCCCCTGGTTGCCCGCAAGGCAGAGCCGGGACAGTTTATCATTCTCCGCGTGGATCAAGAGGGAGAGCGCATTCCCCTCACCATTGTCGGCTACGATCGGGAGAAGGGAAGCGTGAAGATCATTTTTCAGATCGTGGGAGCTTCCACCGAGGCGCTGAATCATCTCAACGAGGGAGACGCCCTTGCGGATTTCGTGGGCCCTTTGGGCAGAAAAACCGAAACGGAGGGTCTGAAGAAGGTGGCCATCGTGGGCGGCGGCGTAGGGTGCGCCATTGCCCTTCCCGTGGCGCAGAAGCTGAGCGAACTGGGCTGTGAGGTTCACAGCATCGTGGGATTTCGTAACAAGGATCTGGTGATCCTGGAAGAAGAATTCCGCGCCGCCAGCAAGAAATACGTTTTAATGAGCGACGACGGCTCCGCGGGCACCAAGGGATTGGTGACCGATGCTCTCAAGCAGTTGATCGAAAGCGGAGAGAGCTACGATCGGGTCATCGCCATCGGTCCCCTGATCATGATGAAATTCGTGTGCCTGCTCACCAAGCAATACGGAATTCACACCGTGGTGAGCATGAACCCCATTATGATCGACGGCACGGGAATGTGCGGCGGCTGCCGTCTCACCGTGGGCGGAAAAACCAAATTTGCCTGTGTGGACGGCCCCGAGTTCGACGGCCATCTGGTGGATTTTGATGAAGCCATGGCAAGAGGCTCCATGTATAAGGAGTTTGAAAGAAAAGAGCACGAAACCACCTGTAATCTCTTTCAGATGGGAGGGAACTGAAATGGCAAATATGTCGTTAAAGCGCAATGAAATGCCCGTTCAGGCTCCCGAAAAGAGAAGCAAAAACTTCTCCGAGGTAGCGCTGGGCTACAGTGAAGAGGCCGCGATCGACGAGGCGAAGCGTTGCCTGCAGTGCAAAAACAAGCCCTGCACCGGCGGCTGCCCCGTGAAGATCGACATTCCCGCCTTTATTGCCAAGGTGGCCGAGGGGGATTTTGAGGGAGCGTATGAAGTAATTTCCCGCTCCAGCTCGCTTCCCGCCGTGTGCGGAAGAGTGTGTCCCCAGGAAACCCAGTGTGAATCCAAGTGCGTGCGGGGCATCAAGGGAGAACCCGTTGCCATCGGACGCTTGGAGCGTTTCGTTGCCGACTGGCACAACGCCCATCAAACCGAGGACCCCGAAAAGGTGAAGACCAACGGCCACAAGGTTGCCGTGGTGGGCTCCGGCCCCTCCGGTCTTGCCTGTGCAGGCGATTTGGTGAAGCTGGGCTATGAGGTCACCGTGTTCGAAGCCCTTCACGTGGCAGGCGGTGTGTTGGTGTACGGAATTCCCCAGTTCCGTCTCCCCAAGGAGATCGTTTCCAAGGAGATCGACGGCTTGAAGGCTCTGGGCGTGGAGGTTTGCACCGACACCGTTATCGGTAAGACCCTCACCGTGGATGAGCTGATGGAAGAGTACGGCTACGAGGCTGTGTTTATCGGAAGCGGCGCAGGCCTGCCCCGGTTTATGAATATCCCCGGCGAGAACCTGAAAGCGGTGTATTCCGCCAATGAGTTTCTCACCAGGATCAATTTGATGAAGGCCTACAAGGAAGGCTCCCACACCCCCGTGTTCCGCGGCAAAAAAGTCGTGGTGGTGGGCGGAGGAAACGTGGCGATGGATGCCGCCCGCTGTGCCAGACGGTTAGGGGCTGAAGTGGCCATCGTGTACCGCCGCTCCGAGAAGGAGCTGCCCGCCCGTTTGGAGGAAGTGGAGCACGCAAAGGAAGAAGGCATCGTATTCCATATGCTCACCAATCCCGTGGAGATCACGGGAGATGAAAATAAATTCGTCAGCGGAATGCTCTGTCAGAAGATGCAGTTCACCGAGCCCGATGCCAAGGGAAGAATGGGTGTTGCCCCCGTGGAGAACAGCGAGTTTTCCTTGGAGGCGGATTGCGTGATCATGGCCATCGGTACCTCTCCCAACCCCCTGATCAAATCCACCACCGAAGGCTTGGAGACCCAAAAGTTCGGCGGCATTGTTGCCGATGAGAAGGGACAGACCTCCCGCAAGGGAGTCTTTGCCGGAGGAGACGCCGTCACAGGAGCCGCCACGGTCATTTTGGCTATGGGCGCGGGGAAGACTGCCGCAGCCGCGATTGATGAGTACATCCGATCCAAATAAGATGCAAATTTTCTTTTTGGACGAAAAGAAAGGAAATTGTTATGGGAACTAAAATTGCGATCATTGGCGCCGGAAACGTGGGCTCCACCATTGCCTACACCTTAACGGTCACCGGAATCGCTTCTGAGATCGTTATGATCGACATTGCAAGAGAAAAACTGCTGGGAGAAGCCTTGGATATCAGCCAGGCGGCGCCCTATTCTTCCTCGGTGAACGTGTACGCGGGCACCTACGAGGATGCCAAGGATTCGGACATCGTGGTCATCACCTCCGGCATCGGAAGAAAGCCCGGCCAGTCCCGTCTGGATCTGGCTCAGACCAATATCGATATCATCAAGAGCGTTGCTCCCCAGATCACCAAATACGCCCCCAACGCGGTGTATGTTATGGTCAGTAACCCCGTGGATATTCTGACCTATGAGTTCATTAAGATCTCCGGCCTTCCCAAGGGAAGGGTGTTCGGAACCGGAACCAGCTTGGATACTGCCAGACTGCGCACCCGTCTGAGCGATTATTTGGAGATCGACCCTAAGACCGTGAACGCCTACGTTTTGGGCGAGCACGGCGACAGCTCCTTCATCCCCTGGAGCCTTGCCAAGGTGGAAGGAATGCCCATCAAGGAATTCCATGCCGCCGTGAATCCGCTGTCGGACTTCCCCCTGGAGCTGGACTTTGCGGAGATCGAGAATTATGTTTGCACCTCCGGTATCAGCATCATCAAGCGCAAGGGAGCCACCTTCTACGGCGTGTCCAGTTGCGTGGCCTATTTCTGCCGCCGCATCGTGGAAAACATCGACACCGTCACCGTTGCCTCCACCTTGCTGGATGGGGAATACGGTGTCAAGGACGTGGCGCTGAGTTTGATGTGCGTGCTCAACGGAAGCGGCGTGAAGACCACCCTCACCCCCACCATGACCGACGAGGAAGTGGTAAAGCTCAGAAAGAGCGCCGAGGTGCTCAAGGGAATCATTTCTCAGCTTCACTTATAATCGCAATGCAAAAAAGATTTTGGGAGATGCTTCGTAAAGAAGTGTCTCCCAACTTTCTATATTCGCCTTAAAAACTGTCCGAAGGGCAATATCACGATGCAAAGCATCCTATCACTGCTTTAGCAATATCACTTGCCAATCGGGGCTCCCACAACACCTTGGCTTTTGTGGGGGAAAAAGGCGAATATAACTGAGGCACATTGTGCCTCTTCGGGGCCCTTTTTCTTTTTGCCCAAAGCCTTGGAAGAGCCAAGGGGGAGGAGACGAAAAAAAGTGTAAAGTTTTTGTGAAAATAACTGGACAAACCGAGGATTTTGTATTATAATATTATATGTGAGATTTTGCGGCTCGGTTGAAGCTGCTATTCTAAAACAAATGATCGGAAATCCGGTCGGATAGGAGAAAAACATGACAAACAACAAGACCCTGTTGGCTTGGGTGGAAGAGATCAAAAATCTCGTGAATCCCGACAACGTAATGTGGATCGACGGCAGTGAGGCTCAGTTGGATGCTCTCCGCAAGGAAAGCGTTGCCAGCGGCGAAATGATCGAGCTCAACCAGGATAAGCTTCCCGGCTGCTACCTCCACAGAACCAAGCCCAACGACGTTGCCCGCGTGGAGGACAGAACCTTCATCTGTGCAAAAACCAAGGAAAACGCAGGCCCCACCAACAACTGGTGCGACCCTGAGGAAATGTACAAGAAGCTCTATGATATTGCCCGCGGCACCTATCAGGGCAGAACCATGTACATCATTCCCTACTCCATGGGCCCCATCGGTTCTCCTCTTGCCAAGATCGGCGTGGAGATCACCGACTCTATCTACGTTGTTTTGAACATGGCCATCATGACCAGAATCGGCACCAAGGTGCTGGAGGTTCTGGGCGACTCCAACGACTGGGTTCGTTGCTTCCACGCAAAGTGCGACGTGGATCCCGAGAAGAGATACATCTGCCAGTTCCCCGAGGACAACGCCATCATCTCCGTGAACTCCGCATACGGCGGAAACGTTCTCCTGGGCAAGAAGTGCTTCGCTCTGCGTATCGCTTCCTACCAGGGTTGGAAGGAAGGCTGGATGGCTGAGCATATGCTCATCCTGGGTCTGGAGAATCCTCAGGGCGAAGTGAAGTACATTGCCGCCGCATTCCCCTCTGCCTGCGGTAAGACCAACCTGGCAATGCTCATTCCCCCCGAATACCTTAAGAAGAAGGGCTACAAGATCTGGACCGTGGGCGACGATATCGCTTGGATGAGAATCGGTGCCGACGGCAGACTCTATGCCATCAACCCCGAGAACGGCTTCTTCGGCGTGGCTCCCGGAACCAACGAGAAGTCCAACTTCAACGCTCTGGCTTCCACCAAGAAGAACACCATCTTCACCAACGTTTGCTTGGATCTGGATGACAACACCGTTTGGTGGGAAGGTCTCAACAAGAACCTGCCTCAGAACGCTCTGGAGTGGAAGGGCACCAAGTGGGATGCTTCCAAGTTTGACAAGGCTGACAAGAGCACCTATGCGGCTCATCCCAACTCCCGTTTCACCGCTCCCGCAAAGAACTGCCCCTGCATCTCCGAAGAGTTTGACAAGGGCGCCGGCGTTCCCATCTCCGCCATCGTGTTCGGCGGCCGCCGCGCAAAGTGCACTCCTCTGGTGTACCAGTCCAAGAGCTGGGAGAACGGTGTGTTCATCGGCTCTGCAATGGCTTCTGAAACCACCGCCGCTGCCGCAGGCGCAGTAGGTGTGGTTCGCCGCGATCCCATGGCTATGCTGCCCTTCTGCGGCTACCATATGGGTGACTACTTCCAGCATTGGTTGGATATGGGCAAGAAGCTGGGCGACAAGGCTCCCAAGATCTTCAACGTAAACTGGTTCAGAACCGATGACGAAGGCAACTTCCTGTGGCCCGGCTTCGGTGACAACATGAGAGTCCTCAACTGGATCATCGACCGTTGCGAAGGTAAGGCAGATGCCACCGAGACTGCCATCGGCTACGTTCCCAAGCCCGAGGACATCGACCTCACCGACCTGGATATGGATCTTGAGACCCTCAAGAGCATCCTGGTGGTGGATAAGGACACCTGGCTCAAGGAAGCCGCCGAGATCGAAGAGCACTACAAGAAGTTTGGCGACAGACTTCCCGCAGAGCTCAAGGCTCAGTTGGCAACCCTCAAGGCAAACCTGGCATAACGTTCCCGACTCCCGCGGAGAGATCCGCGGGAGTTTTTCTTTTGGAAGAGCAGTAAAAAATGAAAAAACTTTGAAAAAAGTATTGACAAATGGCAAGACAATCGCTATAATATCCAGTGGTTAGTTAAGGCTAACTAAACGGTTTGACAATCGTGCCTTCGGGCTTTCTTTTTGACAAACGGCCGACAAGGAAAAGAGCGTGAGATAAATGAATCTGACAGAAGCAAAGATAGGTGCGGAATACACCATTCGGCAGATCAACACCGACGATGAGGAGCTGAACGCCTTTCTGTTCTCCTTGGGTTGCTACAGCGGAGAGGCCATCACGGTGGTTTCCCGCCGCAAAAGCGGATGCGTGGTGAGCATTAAGGACGGAAGGTACAGCATCGACAAGCAACTGGCACAGGCCATTATCGTTTAAACGGCAGAAAAAGGTCTGCTGTTCGTTTTTTGGATGGAGGTTAGTTCTAACTAACCGAAAGAGCGGATATCATTTTGATAGGACTGCAAACAGGAGGAAGCAATGAGAATTGCATTAACGGGCAACCCCAATTCCGGCAAGACCACGATGTTTAACGCCCTCACCGGGCAGAATGAAAAGGTGGGCAACTGGGCGGGGGTTACCGTGGAAAAGAAGGAGCATCCCATTAAGAAGAGCTATTACGACGGGGAACAGGCCCTCATTGCGGTGGACCTGCCCGGCGCCTATTCCATGAGCCCCTTCACAGGGGAGGAAAGCGTCACCAGCTCCTACGTGAAGCAGGAGAATCCCGACGTGATCGTGAACATCGTGGATGCCACCAATCTCAGCCGAAGCCTTTTCTTCACCACGCAGCTTCTGGAATTGGGAATCCCCGTGGTGGTGGCTTTGAACAAGAGCGACGTGAACCGCAAGAAGGAAACCAAGATTGATGCCGAAAAGCTTTCCCGGCGGTTGGGTTGCCCCGTGGTGAACACCGTTTCCACCTCTTCCGACGGCTTGAAGGCCGTGGTGGAGCGCGCCGTGGCTTGGGTAGGCAAGGAGCAAACGGCTCCCTATCGCCAGGCGGAGATCGATCTTGCCGATCAAAAGGCAGTGGAAACCGAAGACCGAAAGCGCTTCGCCTTTGTGAACGGCATCGTGAAGGAAGTGGAGGAGCGCAAGGTTTTTACCAAGGATCTTAACGTCAGCGACAAGATCGACGGGCTTCTCACCAGCAAGTGGTTGGGCATTCCCATTTTTGCCGTTGTGATGTGGCTGGTATTCCAGATCTCCCAGGCTTGGGTGGGCCCCTTCATCGCGGATGCCCTGGTGGCTTGGTTGGAACTGTTCCAAACCTGGGTGGGCACTTTGATGGAAAGTGCTTCTCCCTTGCTCAGTGCCCTGGTGGTAGACGGCGTTCTCGGCGGTGTCATCGCAGTCATCGGCTTCTTGCCCCTGGTGATGGTGATGTATTTTCTCATTGCCATTCTGGAAGACTGCGGATATATGTCCCGCGTGGCCGTGGTGC
>JAZNGI010000170.1:0-10145 GCA_045576375.1 Eubacteriales bacterium | reverse complement strand
CCGCTCAGGATGACACGGGGGGCACGCCCCCCAAAAATAAAAAAACAGAGCAAGAAGACGTTTCCTCTTGCTCTGTTAATTTGTGCGGGAAAATCAGCCGATGAACTTATTGATCCATTTATCCACGAAGGGGATGGCGGGCGCCTTGCCTCTGAAGGAAAGGAATCCGAAGATCAAGAACAGGATCTTTTCTCCATAGGTCAGGATGGAAGTGATCAGGGAGAAGACTCTGGACACACCGGAAACCACCAGGGAGAAGCCTGCGGTCAGGAAGTTGTTTCCGCCAAGAGTCACGAAGCCGTCCAACAGGTTGAACAGTCCGGGAATCAAGTTGATCACGGCGGCCAGCAAGTCAAAGACGATCATAAGCACCAGGGCTTTCAAAGCGGTTTTTCTCAGATCCGCATTCTCTTCCAAAAACAGAACGTAGCCCGTTAAAAGCAGAGCGGGAAGATAGCCTCCAAACAGGCAAAGAAAGAATGCCAGAGCTGCTACAAAGCCCGTGGAAAGTCCGAGTTTTGTTTTTTCCATAAGTAAATGTCTCCTTTTCTTAGTGTTAAGAACAGTATAGCACGGCGGCGGGAGAAAAGCAAGAGGAAAGAGAAAAAAGGCGGGGGATTATTTCTTTTGCATTTCCTCCAGGCTGACGGCGCGGGTGTGGTGAATGGGTTTCCAGCTCACCTTGCAGAAAAGACTGGCCACGGCAATGGGGAGATTGGTGAAAATATAGATGGGATAAGTAAACAAATACAGGATCTTTTTTACGGGGGAGGCGTGGATCTTTTTCCATTCGCACAGCACCGTGACGGCCCCCATGAAAAACAGGCCCAAATAGCTGATGCCCACGGAGATGACCACGCTGTTAACAACGGGCATCAAAGAATCTCCGCAAGCCAGGCGCAATAGAGAGTTGACAAAGTTGACCGCCGTGCCCAAGGTGGCGGCGATGAAGGCCACCAAATTGGCGGCCAGAGCATCGTAACAGCTCCAGCTACCCCGAAGCACGCCCTTTAAGAGGCGGGTGCCGTATTTATAAAACATCTGGAAGCTGCCCTTGGTCCAGCGGATCCGCTGGCGAACGGACTGGCGAAGCCCCGTGGGCTGTTCATCGTAGAGCACGGCCTTTTCGCAATAGCCGATGGGCTTATTTTGAATGATGCGGTCCATGGAGAAATCCGTGTCCTCGGTCATGGAAAAGTAGTTCCAGCCGTCCATCTCCTCGGCCACCTTGCGGCTGAAGAGGAAGCCCGTTCCCATAACGATGCAGGTGGAGCCCAAACGGTGGCGGGGGCGGTTGATGAACTGGCTCTCCCGCAAAAACCAAACGGCGTAGCCGGCGCTGATCCAGTTGTCCCCGAAGTTTTTGGAGTTGCGGTACCCCGTGACCACTTCATAACCGTCGCAGAAGCTTCGGTTCATTTGAGTGATATAGTCCGGCTCCAGCAGATTGTCGGCATCCAGCACCAGGTAGGCATCGGTGGATTGGGCCAGGCCTCGGGCGTTCAGCTCTTTGAGAAGGAAATTCAACACGTAGCTCTTGCCCACGTGCTCCCCGTCAAAGCGCTCAAACACCAGGGCGCCGGCGTTTCTTGCGGCTTCGGCGGTGCGGTCGGTGCAGTTATCCGCCGCCACGCACACGGTGATAAGCTCCGAGGGATAATCCTGGTTGCGGATGCTCTCCAACAGTTGAGGGAGCACCGTTTCCTCGTTTCTGGCGGCGATAAGCACGGTGATGCGGTGCTTTTTCTCTTCCTTGTGAGGCTTTTCCTTAAAGAGGAAGGGAACGGCGATATAAAACAATTGGTACACGGTGCAAACGGTGAACACCGCGCCGATGAGAAGATTTAATATGTAAATTCCGGTCATTACTTGTTTGGTTCCTCCGAAAAAATGGGACAAGAGACGCCCCGTTACTCTAAAGTATACCTTATTTGAGCCAAAGAATCAAGGGGGAAACCCTCTAAGATTTGATGAAATTGGAAAAAAAGAGGGAATGTGTGAAAAAGGGAGAACAAAATTTCAAAAAGTTATTGCCAAAGGGGAGAAAATGTGGTAAAATAACCGTTGATTCAGAAATGATTACAATATGGAAAGGAAATAAACAAATGTACAACAAGAAGTCCATCACCGACATTGACGTGAAAGGCAAGAAGATCCTTGTGCGTTGCGATTTCAACGTTCCCATGAAGGACGGCGTGATCACCAGCGACAAGAGAATCCTGGGCGCTCTGCCCACCATCAAGTATCTGCTGGACAACGATGCCGCCGTGATCCTCTGCTCCCACATGGGCAAGCCTCACAACATTCTCAACGAGAAGGTGAAGCTTAATAAGAAGGAAAAGGCAAAGGTGGAGGCACTCCCCGAGGCAGAGCAGGCAGAAGCCACCGCCAAGTTTTTGGGAAAGGCCAAGGCGGACGCCGTGACCTTCAGCCTGGCCCCCGTTGCCAAGAGATTGGGCGAGTTGTTGAATAAAGAAGTGGTTCTGGCAAAGGACGTTGTGGGCGAAGATGCCAAGGCCAAGGCCGCCGCGCTGAAGAACGGCCAGGTCCTCCTTCTGGAAAACGTTCGTTTCCACGCTGAGGAGACCAAGAACGATCCCGCATACGCCAAGGAGCTGGCTTCCATGGCTGAGCTTTACGTGAACGACGCTTTCGGCACCGCTCACCGTGCTCACGCTTCCACCGCCGGCGTTGCCGACTATCTCCCCGCCGTTTGCGGCTTTTTGATCCAGAAGGAGCTGGAGATTATGGGCGGTGCGCTGGAAGCTCCCAAGCATCCCTTCGTTGCCATTTTGGGCGGCGCAAAGGTTTCCGATAAGATCGGCGTCATCAACAATCTGCTGGAAAAAGTGGACACCATCATCATCGGCGGTGCCATGGCATACACCTTCGTGAAGGCTCAGGGCGGCAAGATCGGCACCTCTCTGTTTGAAGAGGACAAGCTGGAGCTGGCGCTGGAGCTTTTGAAGAAGGCGCAGGAAAAGGGCGTGAAGTTTTTGCTTCCCACCGACAACCGTGCCGCCAAGGAGTTCTCCAACGATGCAGAGAACCTCTTCTGTGACACCATGAACATCCCCGAGGGCTTTATGGGTCTGGACATCGGCCCCAAGACCATCGAGACCTACACTGCCGCCATTGCCGACGCCAAGACCGTGGTTTGGAACGGACCCATGGGCGTTTGCGAGTTTGATAACTACGCCATCGGCACCAAGGCAGTTGCCGAATCCGTGGCTAAGAGCGGCGCCATCTCCATCATCGGCGGCGGCGACAGTGCGGCAGCCGTGGAGAAGCTGGGCTACGCCGACAAGATCACCCACATTTCCACCGGCGGCGGCGCGTCCCTTGAGTTCCTTGAGGGCAAGGAGCTTCCCGGCATTGCTTGTCTCAACGACAAATAAGCAATAACCTCACGTTTAGAAAGGAATCAAGACCATGAGAAAGATCGTAATTGCAGGAAACTGGAAAATGAATAAAACTCCCTCCGAGGCGGCCGTTCTCGCAGGGGAGATCGCAAAGCTCCCGGGCGGCAAGGCAGAAGTGGTGATCTGCGTTCCCTACGTGGATATCTTCGCCGCTAAGCAGGCCATTGCCGGAAGCCGGGTGAAGCTGGGCGCCGAGAACGTTCACTGGGAAAAGAGCGGTGCCTTCACCGGCGAAATTTCCGCTCCCATGCTGGTGGAATGCGGCGTGGACTACGTGATCATCGGCCACTCCGAGAGAAGACAGTACTTCGGTGAGACCGACGCTACCGTGAACCTTCGCACCAAGGCCGCTCTGGAAGCCGGTCTGAAGGTGATCCTCTGCGTGGGCGAGCTCAAGGAAGAAAGAGAAGCCGGCGCCACCGAGGCAGTCATTAAGCGCCAGGTGGTGGAAGACCTTGCCGGTATCAGCGCCGAGCAGATGGCAAACGTCGTGATCGCTTACGAGCCCGTTTGGGCCATCGGCACCGGCCTTACCGCAACCGACGACCAGGCAGAAGAGGTTTGCGCTTTCATCCGCGCTCTTCTCAAGGAGCTCTACAGCGAGGACGTGGCAGAGGCTACCACCATTCAGTACGGCGGCTCCATGAACGCCAAGAACTGCGCAGGTCTGTTGGCAATGAAAAACATTGACGGCGGCTTGATCGGCGGCGCTTCTCTGAAGCCCGCAGACTTCGGCGTGATCGTTGCCGCAGGCGACGAGGCTTCTAAATAAGAAAGACCTTTTCACCCGCTGAACAACAAAAAAGAGAAGATTCGTTTCTCACGAGTCTTCTCTTTCTTTTTTTCGTTAAGTGATATGAAGCCCGTTGGGCTTCGTGATATTCTATTCGCCGCAGGCGAATAGAGTTGCGTAGCATATGCGGGGGATCAGATGGAATACCCCGTGGCTTTCACGGTCTCGCCCGCGGTTTTTTCAAATCTCACAACACGCTCTTCTCCGGGAAGCAGAGAGAAGTAATTGTCTTCCCAGGCGGTGCCGCCCTTCAACTCCACGGCGTGAACGTAGGCCTTGGCCTTCACCGTAACCGCTCCGTTTTCTGCTGTCACCGAAAGGAGTCGGTGGGGGCAAGGGTTGATTTCCAGATTGCCCTTTTTATAAAAGGCTCTGTCGATGACGCGGCCTTGGCAAGAGATCTGGGCAACCACAAAGCAATCTTGGGGGACCAGGTCTTGGTTTGCCTCGGCGGCGATAAAGGAGGCGTTTTCCTTGGCCACGATCTCCTCGGGCTCGGAGCTGAATGCGATCTGCCCCTCTTGGTTTACGGCAAACCACTGCAAGGAGAGGGCTTTTTCCCTTTGCTCGTTGCAAACGTGGAAGCGATAGCTTCCCTCTTCCAGGTCTACGGATAAAACCGTGGGCTTTGCTCCTCGGCGGAAGGCGTAATAGGCGGCTTTGGGAGTGCCGTAATAGTCCACCAAGGCCCAGCCGGCCGCCGCAGGCCAACAGTCGTTATACATCCAATAGACGATGCCCGAGCAGAACCACTGTTCCCGTCTGACCCGCTCCATGGATACCCGCAACCATTCATACTGCAGATATTTGAGCTTAAACAGGCGGTCTTGGCCGTCCTTGAATTTTCCCAAAACACCTTGGGCAAAGCGGTACATGCAGGTAAAGATCTCGGTTTCAAGGGCGGGGTTGGTTTTGGTGTGATAGTGCCACATGGAAAGATCTTCGCCGTAGATGTCCTCGGCGGTCATGATCTTTTCCAGACAGCTCTCCTCGGTGGCACCCAGAATGGGTTCTTCCGCGATGAATCTGGCGTTATATAATTTGAGAACGTCTTTATAATCGCTCACGTCGTCCCGAAGCATATAGGGGAAAAGCCAGCCCAAGAACTGGGTGTTATGGGTGGTACCTTGGGTGTTGGAGGCGTAGAAGCTGCCGCCGTAGGGGCTGGAGGGCAAAAATCTTCGGTGGGGATCCTTTTGATAGATCACGGGAGCAATGGCTTTATACGCAGAGGCTCTGCCTTTATAATTCACGTCCGTGTCACAGCCCTTGACTGCGTTTTCGTTATCTCCCGACCACCAGACCAAGCAAGCCTTGTTTCGGATGAGGTGTGCAATAAATTCCGCTTCCTGCTTCAACTGCTCCAAGAACCAGGCTTCGTCTTCGGGGTATTTGCCGCAGGCCATGAGAAAGTCCTGGGTCACCATGATGCCCAAACGGGAGCACTCGTCGTAAAAATGCTCGGTTTCAAAATCGCCGCCGCCCCAGACTCTGAGCATATTGATGCCCGCATCTGCCGCCAATTCCAACAGGCGGGTGACCTTTTGGTTGACGTTTCCCGTTGCAAAGGATTCGCAAGGCACCCAGTTGGCACCCTTGCACAGGATCTTTTTGCCGTTGATCTTGAGGATAAAGCCCGAAAACTCATCGTTTTTGTCATACTCCTGGGAAAAGGGGGTCTCTTTTAAGGCCAGGCACTTTTTATGGTTTTCGCTGCCCTCTTTGTCCAAAAGCTCCATGATCTTCACCGTGCGGATCCCGAAGGGGGCGGTGTAGAGCGTGCGCTCGCCGCAGCTTATGACCAAGGTATATAAGGGGGAGTCGCCGTATCCGTTGGGATACCAAAGCTTTGGGTCTTCAATGTCCACAACCGTGCGGGAGAAGCTCTCTTCCACGTAGCGGGAACGGCGGGCCGCCGTCCGTCCTTGGGGGTCTAAAACGGCAATGTCAATGACGCCGCCGTTTTCAAACTCGTCAAAATCAATGTCCACCGTCAATTCCGCACAGTCTTGGTCAAGCCCCGTGGTGGCAACGTAAGCGGATCTCACGCGGATGCCCTCGTCCACGGACTCCACAAAGGCGTTGCCGATGCCGCAGGTAACAAAACGCATGGCCCAATCCCAGCCGTAGGTGAATTGGGGTCTGCGGGCATACAAACGGTCCTTGGAGAAGGCGCAGCGATGCTGTTTTTTCCCAAAGGTGCGAAGCACCGGGGAAGAAAAATAGACCGTCACGGTGTTTTCGCCCAAAACGGCCGCTTTGCTGATGTCCATACGGTGGGCGATATATCCGTTTTCGCAGGTGGCCACGTGGCGATCGTTCACGTAGACGTCGCAAAAGGTATCCAGCTTTTCAAACACCAGCATCCAGCGGCAATCCAACGAGTCCAGAGAAAAGCTGCGTTGGTAGATCCAGCTGTAGGTTTCGTATTTTTGAACCTTTTCTGCGTTGTCACGGTAAAAAACGTCCCACCCGTCGGCCTGAGAGCTCAGCACGGCGTGCAAAGCGCTTCCCGGGACTTGGGCCTCTCCTTCAAAGGTCTCCCCTTGGGGAGAAGATCCTTGTAACTGCCATTTTCCGTTTAAGTTGATCTTTTTCATATTGGGCATCCTTTCCGTGTTGGTGTGTCGGGGAGAAACGGGCCTTTTTGCGAAAAAACAAAGGGCGTTCCTGCGGATAATTTTGTAAATCGAAGAATTTTATAACATTATGATATCACTTTTCAGCAATAAAATCAACAGACGGCTTTAAAAAAACGGTTTTTGCATTAAAAAACAAGCATTCCGCGGCCCTTGAGAGGGGGGGCTTTGGTGCTTTTGCAGGCAAAAGAAAAACAAACGGGCAGACGGCGCGGATCTGCGAATATTTCCATGAAATCACAACACAACTCTTGCAATTTTTTTAAAAAAGTGTTATACTGAACTACTGAATGAGATTGTTGCAATGCGCTTCGGGATACGGAGCGATGAGGAGATCGACAGGAATGGACAAAAAGAAAAAAGCGGGCAACCGCTCCCCAAAAAAAGGCGCCCTCACCCCGAGGCGCACCATAAAAAAATCCCAAGAGCAAAAGTCGGGCATCCTGGTGGGCCTGGCTCCCTACCTTTTGGGTCTGGCGGCTGTTTTTTTCGCCGCTTGCCTGATATTCAGGGATTCCATGGGCGTGTTGGGAAGCCTGGTGAACGATTGGCTGAAGGGCTGGTTCTCCGTGGCGGCGTATCTGGTGCCCGCGGCGATGTTCGTGCGGGCGGTGTGCTTTACTAAGGACAGACAAAACGGAGCCCTTATTCGCAAATCCGTTCTCACCCTGCTGTGCGTGCTGTTTGCCGGCGCGGCATACGGCGTGTTTTTCAACGTGGGCAGTTCATACGACTATCTTGCCCTCTACGAGAGCGGCAAAGGTCTGTTGGGCGGCGGCAGTCTGTGCGGCCTGGTCTCCTGGGCCATGAGTGCCGTTGTGGGCCACGTGGCCGCGGGCATTATCAGCGCCTTGCTGGCACTCTTTCTGGGCGCCTTTATTTTCGGCAAGAGCCCCGTGGAGGTGTTGGACGGCATCAGCGGCTTCTTTATGGGCAAGGTTTCGGATCTGAGAGATCACGCCAAGGATAAAAAGATCGCCCGAGAGGAAGAGAGAGAAAGACAGCGCCAACAGGAAGAGGAAGAGGCCGAGGAAGGCAAAAGAAGACCTCCTGTTTTTGAAAACGAGGACGACGCCAAGCCCCGCAAGAGAAGGGGCGTGTTTGCGGATGCGGACACGGGCGAGGCCAAAGACACCGACGAAGGAGAAGAGGGGGAATTGCCCGGCTTCGGAGAGGACCAGCCTTTGGTGCGGGAAAAGCCCAAGGGAGAGCCCGCTTATGAGGACGAGGATCTGTCCGTGGGAGAAACCCTGGACGATCTGTTCGGCAAGAAGGAAGACCCCGAGCTGAGAGAGCGCTTTGACGGCGTTCCCTGGGAAAGCGACGAAGAGGATCTGGAGGCGCAGGCCACCCTGGAGGTGCACAAAAGCCCCGTGGGTCAGCCCAAGGAAGAGGTTTTTGAAGACCAAGAAGAGGAAGGATACCGTTTCCCTCCCGTTTCCCTGTTGAAATACGAGCCTGTGAAAAAGACGGGCAATCTCTCGGAGCAGGAGCGCACCGCGGAAAAGCTGGTGGAAGCTCTGGCCAGCTTCGGGGTGAAGACCAAGGTGCTGGACATTGCCGTGGGCCCCACCGTGACCCGATACGAGCTCCAGCCCGACACGGGCGTGCGGGTTCGCTCCATTGTGAACCTGGCCGACGACATTGCCCTCAAGCTGGCGGCGTCGGGAGTGAGAATCGAGGCGCCCATCCCCGGCAAGGAGGCTGTGGGCATCGAGGTGCCCAACAAGAGCGTTGCCACGGTGTATCTGCGGGAGCTTATTGAAAGCAGTGCCTTCACCGATGCAGACTGCAAGATCACCGTCTGCCTGGGAATGGACGTGGCGGGCCAGCCCATTTATTGCAACATTACCAAGATGCCCCACCTGCTCATTGCGGGTGCCACCAACATGGGTAAATCCGTGTGTATGAACTCGGTGATCACCAGCATTCTCTACAAGGCCACCCCCGACGAGGTGAAGATGATCCTCATTGACCCCAAGAAGGTGGAAATGAGCATTTACAACGGCATTCCCCATTTGATCGTTCCCGTGGTCAGCGAGCCCAAGAAGGCGGCGGGCGCTCTGGCCTGGGCGGTGAGCGAAATGGAACGCCGCTTTGCCCTCATTGAAGAAGAGGGCGTGAGAAACATTGCCAACTACAACAAGGCCATAGCGGCAGATCCCGATCGAAAGAAAGAGCCGTACATCGTCATTATCATTGACGAGCTGGCGGATCTGATGATGACCGCCAGAGACGACGTGGAAAGCTCCATCTGCCGTCTGGCTCAGAAGGCCCGTGCCGCGGGGATCCATTTGATCATTGGCACTCAGCGTCCCAGCGTGGACGTGATCACAGGTCTGATCAAGGCCAACTTCCCCAGCCGCATTGCCTTCACCGTGTCCAGCCAGGTGGACTCCCGCACCATCATTGATATGGCGGGGGCCGAGAAGCTGATGGGACGGGGCGATATGCTCTACGCTCCCGTGGGCTCCACCAAGCCCACCCGCGTGCAGGGAAGCTTCGTCAGCGAGGCGGAGGTGGAAGCCATCACCGACTTTTTGCGGGAGCATAAGACGGCACAGTACAGCCAGGAGATCCAGGAGCAGATCGAAAAAGAGGCGGCCCGTTGCGGCGAGAAGAAGCACGGCGGCTTTGACAGCGACCCCGACAATATGGGGGGCGAAGCGGGAGAGAACGATCCCATGCTTCCCCAGGCCATTAAGATCGCCATTGAAAACGGCAAGATCTCCACTTCCTTCATTCAGCGCAAGCTCCAGTTGGGCTATTCCCGCGCGGGGCGCATCACCGACGCCATGGGCAACATGGGCGTGATCGGTCCCTTCAACGGCTCCAAGCCCAGGGAGGTGCTCTGGACCATGAATCAATACATGGAGTGGCTCTCGGGCAGGGAAGACCAAGGCTAAAAAAGAAGCACACGGGCTTTTGCCCGTGTGCGGGAAATTCAGATTTTTCTGCCGTTGAGAAGGGAAATGGTGCGTTCCACCGAATCCTTGGCAGTGCCCCAGGGCTCGTCCTGATAGCGATAGTCGAACTTCTTGCAGAAGAAGCTCACGTCGTCCTTGAGGGCGGAGAGGTAATCCAGTTGGATCTTCTCGGCAGTCTTGTAGAACTCGCCCAGCTTTTTGCGTTCGATGAAAACGGGAGCCACGCGCATCATTTTTTCGTAATGGCGCAGGCAGAAGAAGGGCTGAGCGGCGAATTTCTTTTGGAATTCGGGATCGCTGTTCCAGAGGATGCAGGCGGTTTCGATCATTTTGCTCAGGTGCGTTCCGATGCGGGAGCACACGT
>JAZNGI010000169.1:0-6165 GCA_045576375.1 Eubacteriales bacterium | reverse complement strand
AACTGGTACCGATCCCAGGCTTATTATAATTCTGGCGGCTGGCGCGCCACCTGGGCGGGGGAGGGAGGCGGCGTGCTCCTGAACCAGTGCCCCCATCAGCTTGATCTGTGGCAATGGATCTGCGGAATGCCCGTGAAGGTGCAGGCCCATTTGCATTACGGCAAATGGCACGACATCGAAGTGGAGGATGACGTGACAGCTTACGTTGAATACGCCGACGGCGCAACGGGCGTGTTCATCACCACCACCGGAGACGCCCACGGAACCAACCGTCTTGAGATTCAGATGGACGGGGCGATGTTCGTGGTGGAAAACGACGAGCTTACCATGGAAAAATATGAAATGAGCGAGCCGGAATTTTCAAAAATCAACACCAAGCCCTTTGCCACTGTGAACAGCACGAAAATACGGGTGGAGACCGACGGGGAAAATCCTCAGCACGTGGGCGTGCTGAACGCATGGGCCGACGCCGTTCTTCACGGCGGCGAGCTTGTGGCCAAGGGAGAAGAAGGGATCAACGGGCTGATGCTGTCCAACGCCATGCATTTATCGTCGTTTTTGGGCAAAGAGGTGCAGATCCCCTTTGACGAGGAGCTTTTCTATGAGGAGCTGACAAAGCGCGCGGCCACTTCCCGCAAAAAGGATCTTGGCAAGGCCGTGTTTGCCGACACCTCCGGCTCCTACGGAGGCAACAAATAAGAAGATGGAAGAGATCAGAGTCGGCGTGATCGGCATCGGCAACATGGGGCACGCCCACGGGGTGTGCATTGGGGAAAACGGAATCAAGGGAATGCGCCTCAGCGCCGTTTGCGATATCGACCCCCAACGCTTGGAGGAGTTTGGCAAACGCTATCCCCAAGTCAAGCAGTACACCGATTATCACGAATTGTTAAAAAGCGGCGGGGTGGACGCCGTGGTCATTGCGGTGCCCCATCCTCTTCATTGCGAAATTGCCCGGGAGGCCCTCAAAAGCCCCCTTCACGTGATGCTGGAAAAGCCCGTGGATATTTCCGTGTCCAGGGCAGAACGGTTAAACCAAACGGCCCGAGAGTCGGGCAAGGTGTTTGCCATTATGTTCAATCAGCGCACCAATCCCCTGTTTATCAAGGCCAGAGAAATCGTGAAAAGCGGGCTTTTGGGGCAACTGAAACGAACGGTGTGGATCGTTACCAACTGGTATCGCACCCAAAGCTATTACGATTCGGGGGACTGGCGAGCCACCTGGGCAGGGGAGGGCGGCGGCGTGTTGCTGAATCAGGCGCCCCACAATCTGGATCTGTGGCAATGGATCTGCGGGATGCCTCGATCGGTCACCGCTTTTTGCGACGTTGCCAAATATCACGACATCGAGGTGGAGGACGACGTGACCCTTTTCACCCGCTACGAAAACGGCGCCACGGGAGTTTTTATCACCTCCACGGGAGAATACCCCGGCACCAACCGCCTGGAGATCTCGGGCACCAAGGGAAAGATCGTTCTGGAAAATAAGACCCTGAAATGGTGGAAGCTGAATCGGGACGAGCGGGAGGTTTGCAAAAGCGCAACGGAGGGCTTTGCGGCCATTGAGACCGAATACGAAGAAATTCACCAGGAAACAAAAGAAACGGCCCACCCGGGGATCTTGCAAAACTTTGCCAACGCCGTTCTTTACAAAGAAGAACTGATTGCCGACGGGGTGGAGGGCATTTTGGAACTGACTCTTTCCAACGCGGCGTATCTTTCAAGCTGGCAGGGGAACAGGGAGATCTCTTTGCCCTTTGATGCCGAGGAATTTGACCGAATGCTCCAAGAGCGTGCCGCCCGCTCCAAGGGGCACCACGGGAAGCACCGAGAGAGCAACGAAGGCGGGTATCACAAGCGCTGGCAGGTGCGTTGGTAACAAAGGCAGAGCTTTCAAAAAAACGAGGACAGAGAACTAAAAAAATTCTCTGTCCTTTTTGTGTGGGCAGGTAACTTGCGGTTATTTGCCCGATTCTTTTCGTTTGGCCCGACGGACACGGTTGATGTGCCGTTCAAAATCGCCGTTGGAGATGAGTTGGCAGAGCACCAACTGAATGAAGGTGGGAACGGTGCAGGAATAGAAGCCCAGCTTGCTGTGAAAGCGCTCGGCCAGGTGTTGGGGCAACACCGTATATCCCACACGCAGGGAAGGGGAGACGGTTTTGGAGAAGGTGTTCATATAGATCACGTTATCCTTGGGTGAGTGGGAGAACAGCGTTTCTTCGGGCTTTCTTGACACGGAAAACTCCGATTCAAAATCATCTTCCAGCAGATACCGCGTTCCTTGCCCTGCCCAGCGGAGATACTCGTGCCGCTTGGAGGCCGTTGCGCTGACGCCGCTGGGGTAACTGCGGTAGGGAGAAACGTGCAACAGATCTGCCCGGCAGGATCTGAGGGCCGCGCTGTCGATGCCGTCGTGCCCCAAGGGAAGCTTTTCAAGAGGGACGTCGCAGGCGCGGTAGACCTGCTCGATCTTTTTGTAGGAGGGAGATTCCACGGCGTACACCTTGTCTCGGCCCAGCAATTCTATGATGAGACGGTAAAGATATTCCGAGCCCGAGCCGATGATGATCTGCTCAATGTGGGCGCTGATGCCTCTGCTGCGGGCAAGATATTTTTGAATTGCCTCCCGAAGCTCCGCGCGGCCGGCGTTGGGGGAACGGTCAAGAATGGAATTTTTTCCGTTGCTTATAACGGTGCGCATGGTCTTGGCAAGAACGGAAAAGGGAAATTCCGCCGCCGTTTGCGCCGCAGGGCTTGCCCCGAAAACGGGCTTTTGGGCATCCGTTGAGGAGGAAAGGAAGCCGTCATCGGCGCGAAAGATCACAAAGTATCCGCTTCGCTGTCGGGTTTCGATGTATCCTTCATCGCACAACAGCGCATAGGCGTGCTCCACGGTCACCGTGCTCACGCCCGTCTCCTCCGCCACCGTTCTCTTAGAAGGAAGCTTGCTCTGATACGGATAGATCTGATTTACAATGTCCTCCCGCACCTGCTTATAAAGCTGAAGATATGCCGGCGTGCCCACGGATCTTTCAACGGTGTATTTCATCTGGTAATATAAAATTCTCCTTTTTTGACTATTTTCATGCAACCAAAATTATTATATAATGATCTCAGAAAAAAATCAAGAGGGAGAAACAAAGTGTCCCATAACCGTCAAAAAAAGATTGCCGTGATCAATGATTTCTGCGGCTTTGGCCGCTGTTCCATCGCCGCTTCTTTGCCCATCATCTCCGCAATGAAGATCCAGTGCTGTCCGTTGCCCACCTCCGTTTTCTCCAATCACACGGGGTTTGACAGCTTTTATTATACTGACTGCACCGAGCATATGGATGCGTATATGGAGGAGTGGGTGAAATTAGGGCTTGATTTTCACGGCATCCTCACGGGGTTTCTCGGTTCTCCCGAGCAGATCCGCATTGTAAAGCGGTTTTTGGAGCTTTTCAAAAAAGAGGGCACCGTGACCGTGATCGATCCCGTGATGGGGGATTACGGCAAGCTCTATCCTACCTACTCCCCCCTTTTGGCTCAGCAGATGTGCGCCCTGGTGCCCTATGCGGACATTCTGACACCCAATCTGACGGAGGCTTGTATTCTCACGGGAACAAAATATCACCCCGATATGGAGGAGCAAGAGCTTTTCAAGCTGTGCAAAACCCTCAGCGACATGGGGCCGAAAAAAATCGTGATCTCCGGTCTTGAGCGGGGGGACGATCTGGAAAACTTCGTTTATGAAGCGGGAAGACCGCCTCAAACCCTCAGAGAACACAAGGTGGGGCCCTGCCGCTCGGGGACGGGAGACGTGTTCTCGTCCATCATTGCCGCAGATGCGGTGAACGGAGCGGAGTTTATGAGCTCGGTACGTCACGCATCATCCTTTATCGCCAAAGTGTTGCGGCGCACCGTGGAGCTTGATCTTCCCAAAACCGACGGGATCTGCTTTGAAGAATTTTTAACGGAGATCTGAGAGGAGAGAAGAGTTATGAAAATGCAACGAGTGAAGCGGATGTGTCTGGCGGGCATCTTTACCGCCGTGGTGTTTGTGTTCACCGCCTATCTGCACATCCCCAGCCATACCGGATATACCCACGTGGGGGACGGATTTATTTATCTTGCCGCCTGCCTGTTGCCGCTGCCTTACGCCGTGTTTGTGGGGGCAGGAGGGGCGCTTCTTGCCGACTGTCTGACCGGGTTTGCCGTTTGGGCGCCCGCCTCCGTTGTGATCAAAGCCGCCGCCGTGCTGTTCTTTTCACACAAAAGCAAAAAGATCGCTTGCGGGCGCAACGTTTTGGCGTTGATCCCGGCCGGGGTGCTGTGCGTCGGCGGATATTATCTGTATGAGTGCCTGATCCTGGGCAATTTTATCGCCCCGCTGGCGGGAATTCCGGGATATATCACCCAGTCGGTTTTAAGCGGCGTTCTTTTCGTTGTCGTGGGCCTTGCCATGGATCCGTTGAAGATCAGGCAAGCAATCAACGGGGGGAAATCCGTATGATGACCATTACTTATCCGGTGAAAAACGGGATCTACGTGAATATGACCAACCGCTGCCCCTGTGATTGCACCTTCTGTCTGCGGCACAACGGCCAGGGGGTGTACGGCTCCGGCTCTCTGTGGCTGGAAAGAGAACCCACCGTCGGCCAGATCTGCGAAAGCCTGGATGCCTGGGATCTGAGCCGATACGAGGAAGTGGTTTTCTGCGGTTACGGTGAGCCCACGGAGCGTCTTGACGATCTGCTGAAGGTGGCGGCGTACCTTAAGGCAAAGAGCAATATCAAGATCCGCATCAACACCAACGGTCTTGCCGATCTGATTTGGAAGGAAAAAACAGCGCCGAAGTTCAAAGGGTGGATCGACACCGTTTCGGTGAGTTTAAACGCCACCAATAAAGAGGACTATCTCAAGATCGTCCGCCCCAAATTCGGCGAGGAGTCGTTTGACGCCATGCTCCGATTTACAAAGGACTGCACGGCCTACGTGCCCAACGTGGTGATGACGGTGGTGGACGTGGTGACCTCAAAAAAAGAGCAGGAGCTCTGCCGAAAAATTTGCAAATCCGTTGGGGCGACTCTTCGCATTCGTCCTTACGAAGGCTAAGGGAACACACCGAGCTTGGGATGGGCTCAAGCAGAATGGGGAGAGGGGCGTTGGTTTCGCTCCCTTCACCGACCGCGACTTTATGCCAAAATTTTTAATTTTTGAAAGGGAGGAAAGCGACAATGAAACGACAGCTTTCGATTCTTTTACTTTTTTCTCTGGTTCTGAGTCTTTTCTCCTGTGCGGCGCTTCCTTCGGTCAGTGAGCCGTCCGCAGAGCAAACCTTTGCAACAAAAACCGTGGAGGCAGAGAGGGTCACCCTGGGGGCGGGACAGAGCCCGGACACCTTCGGGGAGACCGTCACGGAGGAAAACAAAACCCGGGAAGAGGTCCCGGAGAGCACTCACGTTCATTCCTTTGCTTTGGCGGACTGTGACACGCCCAAGACCTGCACTCTTTGCGGGAAGAGCGAAGGGGCTGCTTTGGGGCATTCCTTTGCTTTGGCGGACTGTGATACTCCCAAGACCTGCACTCTTTGCGGAAAAAGCGAGGGGGCTGCTTTGGGGCATTCCTTTGCTTTGGCGGATTGTGATACTCCCAAGACCTGCACTCTTTGCGGAAAAAGCGAGGGGAACGCTTTGGGGCACCGCTACAACGAAGGAGAGTGCTCCCGTTGCGGCCATGAGGACCCCGACTATCATGGGGGGAGCATGGTGTGGATCCCCACCAAGGGCGGAAAGAAGTTTCACGACAATCCCAATTGCAGCAACATGAAGGGGCCTGCTTACGTGTCGGAGCAAACGGCCCGTGCCCGAGGCTTTACTCCCTGCAAGAAGTGTTATTAAAGCTGTTGCTGCGGCAGTGTCGAATTTTGCAAAACAGGAGAGGGGTCGTCTTCGGGGCGCTTTGTGCGGGGAGGCGGCTGTTTTCCTTTAAGAAGGGAGAAAAATGACCTATATTGAGTTTTTTGATCGGGAGGCGGCGGAAAACGTTTGCACCTGTCTGACCTTTGCGCCGGAGCGGGTGATCTATCTGGGGCACAGCGCCCGCGAAATGAAGGAGCACGCGGAAAACTACCGCAAGGTGTTTGCGGCCAGGGGGCAGAACATTGAATTTATTTGCAAG
>JAZNGI010000168.1:0-1676 GCA_045576375.1 Eubacteriales bacterium | reverse complement strand
GTTTAAGTAAAGAAAGAGCAAGAATAGAAGGAGATTTTCCTTTTACTCTTGCTCTTTTTATTGCTTTGCCGCTCTCAGCCGATGCGGGTGCTGATGACGGGGCTCCAGCGGGCGCGAAATTCATCAAAGCGATCCTCGTCCAGGGCCTCGCGAATCCGCTCCATCAAGCGGTTGTAGAAATAGAGATTGTGCATCACCAAAAGCCTGGGCCCCAAGATCTCCTTTGCCTTCAAAAGGTGGCGAATGTAGGAACGGGAAAAGGTGCGGCACACGGGGCAGTCGCATTCGGGGTCGATGGGCAGAGGATCGTCGGCGTAGCGGTTGTTGTTCATGTTGATAATGCCGCCGTTGGTGTAAACGTGGCCGTGGCGGGCATTGCGGGAGGGCATCACGCAGTCAAAAAGATCCACCCCTCTGGCAACCCCTTCAATAATGTTCTGGCAGGTGCCCACGCCCATCAGATAGCGGGGCTTATCCTCGGGCATAAAAGGCTCCACACAATCAATGATCCGATACATCTCCTCGTGGGATTCTCCCCCCGCCAAGCCGCCGATGGCGTAGCCGTCCAGATCCAATTGGCGGATCTCTTGCATATGGCGGATGCGCAGATCGTCGTAGATGCCGCCCTGATTGATGCCGAAAAGCATCTGGTGAGGATTGAGGGTGTCGGGCAGGGAGTTGAGCCGATCCATCTCCGCTTTACAGCGCTTCAGCCAGCGGGTGGTCCGTTCAATGGACTGCTCCACGTAGGAACGGGGCGCAGGGTTTTCAATACATTCGTCAAAGGCCATGGCCACGGTGGAGGCCAGGTTGGATTGGATGCGCATGCTTTCCTCCGGCCCCATGAAGATGCGCTTGCCGTCAATATGGCTGGCAAAGGTCACGCCCTCTTCGGTGATTTTTCTCAGTCCTGCCAGGCTGAACACCTGGAATCCGCCGCTGTCCGTGAGAACGGGCTTGTCCCAATTCATAAATTTTCGGATGCCGCCCATTTTTTTGATCAGCTCGTCTCCCGGACGGATGTGAAGATGGTAGGTGTTGCTCAGCTCGATCTGACAGCCGAGAGTGTTTAGTTCGGGGGCGCTCACCCCGCCTTTGATGGCCGCGGAGGTGCCCACGTTCATAAACGCGGGGGTCTGCACCGTTCCGTGAACGGTGGTCAGAACGCCTCTGCGGGCTTTGTTCTGCTTTTTGATCACTTGAAACATGGTTTAATTTTCCTCCTTGGGGATGGGACAAGTAACGGCACGGGCACTGAAACAGGGAAGGTCGCGGCTGAGATTGTGGGCGTGAACAACGATGCCGTCGGGAGTCTCTTCCTTGCGGATCTCCAGTTCTTCTCCCAGGGCCGCCTCGTGGGTGAAAAGGATCTCCAATTCACTTACAAAACGATCCTCACAAAGAGGAAGGTAGTCGGTGGTAATATCCCCGTAGACGCAGTTATTCAAATGGTTGTTTTCATCCAGCATGGAGGGGTAGACCCGCCGAAGATCGGTCTTTTTCGTGCCCGAAACGTCTATCCGCTTGGAAACCGTTATTTCGGCGGCCATTTGGGGATAGTGCTTCAAAGGTGCGTCCAAACGGGAGGGATGCAGGATCTTTCTCTCCTTGAAGTCTAAAAGCACCCATTTGGTGCTTGCGCGGGCAACGGTCTTGCCGCGGGAAATAAAAAAGAA
>JAZNGI010000167.1:0-2456 GCA_045576375.1 Eubacteriales bacterium | reverse complement strand
GCGGTATTTGTAGCCGATATAGAACTTGAAGGCCTCGGGCTCGCTGATGAGCCCTTGGGATTGGAGAAGATCGGCGATCTCCGCCACGGTGGAAAATTCGCTCACGGTGATGCTGGCGGGTTTTTCCTCCTTCACAAAGGCAAAAATGTCGTTGCCCCAGCGGATCCCCGTGAAGCCGATGAAAGCGGAAACGGCGAGGATGAAGGCAATGTAGATCAGCGCCTTCACAATGCTGAGGGTGATGCCGCCCCGATCCTTGGTTTGGGGCTTTTTCTTCTTGGCGGGCTCGGCTTCCTTTTGCGGCTCTTCCTCCTTGGGGGGAGGGGGAACGGGTTGGCTGACGCGGGTGCTGGCATCGCTAAAGGATGCCTCGGCGCTTCGCTTGGCACTGCGCTTCACGCCTTGGCGGGAGGAGCGCACGGGGAGATTTCCCCGGGAAGATCCTTGGGGAGCGGGAGCTTTTTCTTGGGGAGCAGCACCGCTCTCCGCCGGGGGAGTTTGATTGGAACGAGGATTTTCCTGCATAAAGGACCTCCTTGGACGAAATTCAGATCAGTTGAAAGGATTTCACAACGAACAGGGCAACGGCCGCCAAAAGCCCGGGGGATAAAAACACCTGACGGGCGCGGCTGAGAAAGCGGGGGCGCTGTTCTTGCTGTTGCAGCTTCTTTTCGTTTTCCAAAAGGAGAAGCTGAGCCCGACGGTCGCGGCTGAAATCCTCGGCTTTTTTGTGATAGATATACTCCAGCTGTGCAAACCACAGATACAAAAACAACAAAAAGGCGCCCACCAAAAGGTAGAACAGCACTACGGAATTGCCCGTGCGAGCCACGTATTGGCTGAAAAAGTCGGGGAAAAACACGGTGAGGGCGTTGTTTAGAAGATGGAGCAGCATGGCGGGAAGCACGGAGCCGCAAACGAAGGTGACACAGGCGAATATGACGCCCGCCAAAAAATACTCTGCAAAGCCCGCGAAGGAAAAGTGAAGCATTGCAAAGCTGAGAGCGCTGACGGTGATGGCAAAAAAGCCGCCGTAGGATGCGTATTCATGGATAAGAATGCTTCGAAACACCAGCTCCTCCAAAAAGGCGGGCAAAAGCACGTAGGCAAGGAGGATCATGGCGGTCTGCTGGGGGGAGGCGTTTACCGCGGACACCCCCAGGTTGTCTGACACGGGGTTGCCGAAAAACGCCTGGGAAACGTATTTTAAAATGGCGCCGCCCGTGAAGTAGAGCAAAAAGGAAAGGAGGGCAAAGCCCAGAATGGAGGGGCGCACGGGCTTGAGATTGAGGGCGGTGATGAAATTGATGTTGCGCACGCGGCAATAGAAGGCCACGGGAAGGAGGAACACCAGGCATTGGATGATGATCATGGAGAGCATTTGATTGTCGGAAATCTCGCTGAAAAAGCCGATCAAACGGTCGGAAAAGCCGGTGAGTAAATAGATCACGCACAACAACAGGGGAGCGTACAGGGCGTTTTTGGCTTTCATTGGGGTTCTCCTTGCGTTAAAATCAGGGGGTGATCACTCCGTCCAGGGAAGCGTCCCAGCTTTGGGGGCAAATGTCGGCGGTGCGCTGGAAGGAATATACAAAGCCCAGCTTGCACAACACCTGGTGGGTGGAGAGAAAGCGATCGTAATAGCCGCCGCCCCAGCCCACGCGGAAAAGGTTTTCATCCACGGCAAGGGAGGGCACCAGCACCAGAGTGCGGGAAAAATCGGTGACGGGCACGCTTCTTTCCGGCTCGGGGATCCCGTAGGTCCCCACGGGCATGGAGGTGGGATCTTCCACGGGGTAGAAGGACATATTCATTCCCTCGCAACGGGGATACAAAAGGCGCTTGCCTTCCTTCTTGGCCTGCTGCCACACGAACACGGGATCCAGCTCGCCCCGCACGGGACTGTACAGCGCCACCGACTCGGCCTTTTTCCACTGGGGATGGTTAAAAAGGCTTTCCGCGGCACTGCGGGCAAAGGCCTCTCTTTCCTCGGGGGTGAGTTCCCGGCGCATCTGACTCATTCTGCGGCGCAGATCCTGCTTGGAGGTGCTTTTGTAGCCGTTGTGCTTTTCCCGTTCGGCGGCAAAACAAACGCTTTGGCGCACCCCGTTGGCGCATTCCTTGGACTTTAATGCTTCAATGAGGGCGAAGGCAAACTCCGAGGCGGTTCCCGCCGCCATGGAGGTGATGACCTTGCCTTGGACCACCACGGGCTTGTCCAGCCATTGCTTGCAATTTAAGCTGTCCTTCATATCGGGGTAGCAGGTGGCATCCAGATCCTGCAGGATGCCCAGCTGTGAGAGCAGAGTGGGAGCGGCGCAAATGGCGCCCACCAGCTTGCCCTCCCGATGGCAACGGGCCACCAGCTCCATTGCCTTGGCGCATTTTTTAATTTCGTTCACGCCGCCCAAGCCCCCGGGAAGGATCACGGCTTCGGGAAGCTCGCTCAGATCGCT
>JAZNGI010000166.1:0-24436 GCA_045576375.1 Eubacteriales bacterium | reverse complement strand
AACAAGCGCAACTCCTTCGGCGCCACCGGTCCCCAACAGGTGAGAGGGCAGATCGAAGCGGTGAAAAAACTGTTGGAGCAATAAGAAAAACAAAAAGGAAGTTCGCGCGAACATCCTTTTTTCATGCTTATTAGCCCAAATAGCCTTCCCGATAGAGAAGCCCGGCGGAGAGCACGGCGCCGCC
This sequence comes from Eubacteriales bacterium, assembly GCA_045576375.1. Taxonomy (GTDB): domain Bacteria; phylum Bacillota; class Clostridia; order Oscillospirales; family SIG627; genus SIG685. Next base: position 24,252 of record JAZNGI010000166.1, on the reverse strand, counting down.
GGCGGCACCCCGGAGGGTGTTGTGAGAAAGACCGATGAACTTATAGTCGTACACGCTGTCCTCTCTCAAGCGGCCCGCACAGATGCCCATGCCCCCTTCCACCATACGGTCAAGGGCGGTCTGAGGACGGTTGTCCTCTTCAAAATAGGTGATGAACTGCTTGGGTGCGTGGGGAAGACCCAGCTCCTGGGGCTTGCCGGAAAATTCCTTCCAGCGCTTGAGGATCTCTTCCTTGGAGGGCTTGTTCTTGAAGCGGATATACACCGCGGCCAAATGTCCGTTGGAGGCGGGCACGCGAATGCACTGAGCGGTGATCACGGGGGCGGCGGCGTTCTCAATGGCCGTTGCGCCCACTTTGCCCCAAACCTTCAAAGGCTCCTTTTCGCTCTTTTCTTCCTCGCCGCCGATGTAGGGGATCACGTTATCCAGAATTTCGGGCCAGTCCTTAAAGGTCTTGCCCGCGCCGCTGATGGCCTGGAAGGTGGTGACCACGATCTCTGTGGGCTCAAAGTCCAAAAGGGGAGTGATGAGGGGAACGTAGCTCTGGATGGAACAGTTGGGCTTCACGCTGATAAAGCCCTTGGTGGTTCCCAGGCGTTTCTTCTGAGCCTCGATGATGCGGGCGTGATCGCCGTTGATCTCGGGGATGAGCATGGGAACGTCCTCCGTCCAACGGTGGGCGGAGTTATTGGAGACCACGGGGATCTCGCTCTTGGCATAGGCCTCTTCCAGGGCGCGGATCTCTTCTTTTTTCATGTCCACGGCGCAGAACACGAAATCCACCAGGGGTTTAACGGCGGCAATGTCTGCCGCATCCAGCACGGTCATGTTCTTCACGCTTTCGGGCATGGGCTCTTCCAGCTTCCAACGGGAGAGGGCGGCCTGTTCATAAGTCATGCCGGCACTTCTCTTGCTGGCGGCAAGAGCGGTGATCTGAAAATAGGGGTGATCGTTCAACAGGGTCACAAAGCGCTGGCCCACCATACCGGTGGCACCAACGATACCCACTCGGAGCTTGTTCATAAGGATTTCCTTTCTTCTGATTCATCGTAAAAGGCAAAATGACGCTGTAGGACAAAGCCTATAGCGCCATATTGTTGGAACGAAAACTTATTTATACTTGCGTTTTCTTGCAGCCTCAGACTTTTTCTTGCGCTTTACACTGGGCTTTTCATAGCACTCGCGTTTGCGGAGCTCGCTGAGAACGCCGCTTCTTGCGCACTGTCTTTTGAATCTGCGGATCGCACTGTCCAAGGATTCGTTTTCTTTTACTTTTACTTCTGCCACTTTTATCCCTCCCTCCGCATCGTGCAAAGAGATTGTCAATCATAACAATGACTGCTAATCATAATATTTTATAATATTATACTACCGTTGGCCGTGGTTTGTCAACAGTTTTTAGAGAAAAACTTCTCTAAAACTTTGTCTTTTTAGCCCACGGCAACCAAATTCACCAGTTTTCCGGGAACGTAGAGCTCTTTGACCAGCTTTTTGCCGGCGATCAGCGGGGCAATGGCGGGTTGTGCTTTGGCGGCGGCCAGAACCTCCTCCTTGGAAGCGGCCAGGCTCACGGTCATTCTGGCACGGATCTTGCCGCAGATCTGAATGACGATCTCGGCCTCGTTTTCCACGGTTTTGCTTTCATCGTAAGCAGGCCAGGGAGCCAGGGAGCACAGATCGGCGTTGCCTAACATGGCCCACAGCTCTTCGCACAGATGGGGAGCAAAGGGGCACAGCAGGCGGGTGAGCACACTCAGCTCGTCCAAGGTCATGCTCTTGTGATCGTAGATCTCGTTGACAAAGGACATGATGGCGGCAATGGCGGTGTTGAACTTCATATTGTCAATGTCCTGGGTCACCTTTTTCACCGTTTTGTGGAGGCTCTTGGTGAGCTCGGGGGTCTCTCCGTGGCCCTTGGCCAGATCCCACAGGGACATAAACCGCTCGGTGAAGCGTTTACAGCCCTTGATGCTGGAGGGAGACCAGGGAGCGCTCTTCTCAAAGTCACCGATGAACATTTCATACAAACGCAAAGTGTCTGCGCCGAACTCTTCCACAATGTCGTCGGGGTTGACCACGTTGCCCTTGGATTTGCTCATCTTTTCGCCGTCCTCGCCCAGGATCATTCCGTGAGCGGTGCGCTTCTGATAGGGCTCCTTGCAATGGAGAATGTCAATGTCGTAGAGGAACTTGGGCCAGAAGCGGCTGTAGAGCAGATGGAGCGTCACGTGCTGCATGCCGCCGTTGTACCAATCCACGGGCATCCAGTAATCCAGAGCTTCCTTGGAGGCCAGGCAGGTGTCGTTGTTGGGGTCGCAGTAGCGCAAGAAATACCAGGAGCTTCCCGCCCACTGGGGCATGGTGTCCGTCTCGCGCTTGGCAGGGCCGTGGCAATGAGGACAGGTGGTGTTCACCCATTCGTCGATCTTGGACAGGGGAGATTCGCCGTTGTCGGTGGGCTCGTAGGCCTCCACCTCGGGCAGAGTCACGGGGAGCTGATCCTCGGGAACCGCCACCCAGCCGCATTTTTCGCAATACACCAGGGGAACGGGCTCGCCCCAATATCTCTGGCGGGAGAATACCCAGTCGCGCAGCTTATAGTTGACCTTCTTTTGACCGATGCCCTTTTGGGTGAGCCAATCAATGATGGCGACCTTGGCATCCTTAACTTCCAGACCGTTGAGGAAATCGGAATTGACCATAATTCCCGTTTCCACGTCGGTGAAAGCGGCTTCCTGCACGTTGCCGCCGCCCACCACCTCGATGATGGGAAGATCAAAGACCTTGGCAAAATCCCAGTCTCTCTCGTCGTGAGCGGGAACTGCCATAATGGCACCGGTGCCGTAAGTAGCAAGGACGTAGTCGGAGATGAAAATGGGGATCTCCTTGCCGTTCACGGGGTTGATGGCCCGCACGCCCTCCAGCTTCACGCCCGTCTTGTCCTTGGCAAGCTCGGTGCGCTCAAAGTCGCTCTTCTTGGCGGCTTCTTCCTGGTAAGCCTTCACCGCATCCAGATTGGTGAGCTGATCCGCCCAGGTCTTGATCAGCTCGTGCTCGGGAGCGATGACCATATAGGTGGCGCCGAACAGCGTGTCGGGGCGGGTGGTGTAGACCTTGATCACGTCGCCTTGGGTGGACTTGAAGTCCACCTCCGCGCCTTCGGATCTGCCGATCCAGTTGATCTCCTGGGTCTTGACCCGCTCAATGAAGTCTAAGCCTTCCAGATCGTCGATGAGGCGCTGGGCGTATTCGGTGATCTTGAGCATCCACTGGCTTTTTTCCTTATGGATGACCTCGGTGCCGCAACGCTCGCAAACGCCGCCTGCCGCTTCCTCGTTGGCAAGCACCACCTTGCAGGAGGGGCAGAAGTTCACGTTCATTTCCTTTTTATAGGCAAGCCCCTTCTTGAAGAGCTGCAGAAAGATCCACTGCGTCCATTTATAATAGGAAGGATCGGTGGTGTTGATCTCTCTTGACCAGTCAAAGCTCAGACCCAGGGATTTGAGCTGGCTTTTGAAGCGGGCAATGTTTCTCTCGGTAACGATGCGGGGATGGATCTTGTTTTTAATGGCGTAGTTCTCCGTGGGGAGGCCGAAGGCGTCCCAGCCCATGGGAAAGAGCACGTTGTAGCCCTGCATTCTCTTCTTTCTGGAAACGATGTCCAAAGCGGTGTAGGGGCGGGGATGGCCGATGTGCAGGCCCTGTCCCGAGGGATAGGGAAACTCGATGAGCGTGTAATACTTGGGCTTGTCGCTGTGGTTTTCGGCGCGGAAGGCTTGCTTCTCGTCCCAGATATCCTGCCATTTTTTGTCGTTGGTCTTAAAATCGTAGATCATATCAGTTCTCCTTAGAGATTGTTGTTTACCGGGGGGAGAGGCTCAAAGTCCACGGGCTCGGCATCGGCCCAAAGCTTCTCCAGATTGTAATAGCTTCTCAGTTCGCTGTGGAACACGTGGACGAGAATGTCGCCGTAGTCCATCACGATCCAGTTGGTGCCGTCTTTTCCCTGAATGGAGGGGCAGGGCACGCCCTCCTGCTCCATTTGGAATTCCACCTCGTCGCACAGGGCTCTCACCTGGGTGGAGCTGGTTCCGTGGGCGATCACAAAGTAATCGGCGATGACGGTTTGGTCGTGCACGTAGAGAATGCGGATGTCCTTGGCCTTTTTGCTGTCCAGGATCTGTGCGATCCGACGGGCTTTTTTCAGAATGCTTTCGTCTTTCATTTTTCTTTTCCTTTCGTTGGGGGAATCAGGGTGTTTCTCAATGCCAACGTGTCAGGATGGATGAAGCAATGACGGCGGATCAAATGCTCCAGCGTCGCATTGGCAATATTATACACCCCTTCATTTAAGATTGCAAGCCTTTCTTCGCAATTCTCATGCTCTTCCAGCTCGCTGTGGAGAAAGGCCCGCAGGCGCTTGCAATTTTCGTAGGGGCGGGTGGCCTCGGTGTAATCGGCACAAAACAAAAGCTTGTCTAAGAGGGTCATCTGCCCTCCGCCCGTGGAATGGCGGCGGATGCAAAGGGCGTACTTCTCCGGCAGGGAAAACTCGCTGAGGGCGCAAACGTAGCCCGAGAGGGCGTGAAGGGTCTGAGGGGAGCGAAGATCGTCCTCCGAGGGGCGCAGGCCGTGGGCGCGAATGCGGGCCGTCTGAGCTTCCAAGGGCTCTTCCTTGGTGATATCGTGCAACAGGGCGGCGTGGCACAGACCTTCCTTTTCTTCGGCACTCAAGGGGAAAAAGTCTGCCAGGAGCAAGGCTTCCTTTGCCACCTCCAGGGTGTGGCGGGCGCGCTTGGGAGAAAGGCGGCGTTTTGCCGCTTCCTTTAGTTGTTCGGTGCTGAGCTTCATCGGTAGAGACCCTCCCTTCGGATATACTCTGCCACTTCCTTGACGAGTCCCGCGGGAGAGTTGCCTTTTTTCAGCTCCTCCCGCAGATGGGTGGAGCTTTCTTCAAAGGGCGGCGCCTGGATGATGCGGATGGGAAAGCGGCAATGGGGGGACAGGCGTTCAACGGCCTCAAAAAAGGCGGGCACTTCCTTTTCCCGCTTCATCACGCACAAGGTGCACAAAGAGAGGATCTCTTCAAAGCGGTTCCAGGTGTGAAAGGAAAGGAGCATATCGCTCCCGCAGTATAAAAACAGCTCCCCGTCGGGATACGCTTGCTTGAATTGGAGCACGGTGTCCGCGGTGTAGCTTTTCCCCTCTCGGCGCATTTCCAGATCGCTGACGGTGAAGGGGGTGGTAAGGGAGGCGAAGTTCAGACGGGCCATTTCCAGCCGCTGACGGTCCGTACAGCCGAAGCCTGAGGTCTTGTGGGGCGGGATCCCCGCGGGAATGATCCAAAGGTGCTGAGGCTTCACCAACTCACAAAAGGCCTTGGCGGCGGTGAGATGTCCCCGATGGGGAGGGTTGAAGCTGCCGCCGAAGATGGCAAGCCTCATTTGCCGAACACGCCGTTGAGCTTTTGGGCGGCGGCGCGGATGGCCTTGCCCCGATGGCTGATAGCGTTCTTTTCCTCTTCGCTGACTTGGGAGAGGGTCTTTTGATATTCTTCCACGAAAAACACAGGATCGTAGCCGAAGCCGCCGTCGCCCCGTTTTTCGTCGATAATGGTGCCCTCGCAGGCCTCCTTCACGGTGAAGGAAAGCTCTTCACTGACAAAGCACACGGCGCAAACGAAGCGGGCACTGCGGTCAGCTTTTCCTTCCATATTGCGCAAAAGCAAAGCGGTGTTGGTATCGTCGGGAGAATTCTTGTCGCCGCACACCGCCGCGTAACGGGCGGAATGGATCCCGGGGGCGCCGCCCAGAGCATCCACGCAGATGCCAGAATCGTCGGCAAGAACGGGCAGACGGCAAAAATCAAACACGGTTTTCGCTTTGATTAAGGCGTTTTCCTCAAAGGTGCTTCCGTCCTCCACAATGTCCCCCTCAAAGCCCACGTCTTTGAGGGACAGAAGCTCAAAATCAAAGGTCAGGCTTTCCTTGAGAAGCTCTGCCACCTCTCGGGTCTTATGGGCATTGCCCGAAGCAAACACGATCTTCATTTTCTTCTCCTTTTATTCAAACAGAGCGTTCACAAAATCCATGGGCTCAAAGGGCTGCAGATCGTCTGCCTGCTCCCCCACGCCGATGAACTTCATGGGATGCCCAGCTCCTTTTTAAGGCTGAACACAATGCCGCCCTTGGCGGTTCCGTCCAGCTTGGTGAGCACCAGCCCCGTGATCTTGGCGGCGTTTAAGAATTCCTTGGCTTGGTTCACGGCGTTCTGACCCGTGGTGGCATCCAGCACCAACAGCACCTCTCGGGCACTGTCGGGAAGCTCACGGTCGATGACGCGGTTGATCTTTGCCAGCTCGTCCATGAGATTCTTTTTGTTGTGAAGTCTGCCCGCAGTGTCGCAGATGAGCACGTCCGCTCCCCGCTTTTTGGCGGCGTTCACCGCGTCAAACACCACGGCGGCGGGATCCGAGCCGTCGGATTGCTTAATCAGCTCCACGCCGATGCGGTCCGCCCACACCTTGATCTGGTCGATGGCGGCGGCGCGGAAGGTGTCTCCCGCGGCCAGGATCACCTTTTTGCCTTCTTTTTTCAGACAGTTGGCGATTTTGGCGATGGAGGTGGTTTTGCCCACGCCGTTCACGCCGATCACCAGCACGGTGGAGGGGGAGGTGCAAAGTTTCAAGCCGCGGTCGGGAAAGTCGATCATTTCCAAAAGGATCTGCTTGAGGGCGTTTCTTGCTCCCTCGGCATCCATCACGCGGTCGGTCTCGATTTTCTTTTTCAGCTTATCAATGATCTCGGCGGAAGCGGCGGCGCCCATATCCGAAAGGATCAGCGTTTCCTCCAGCTCCTCGTAGAAATCCTCGTCCAGTTCCCCCGAAAAGCTGCGGAACAGATTGTCCGCCTGCACGGTGAAAAAGTTCTTGGTTTTTTGTAAGCCTTGTTTTAGTTTATCAAAAAATGACATGAGCTTCCTCGTTTTCTTTTATTCGGTTTGGAACATTTCCAAAGCGGCGGTGTCCAGGCGGATAAAGTCGCTGACACCTTTTTCCTGCATGGTAATTCCGTAGAGCACGTCGGCAAATTCCATGGTGCCGCGGCGGTGGGTGATGACCACGAACTGAGTTTTGTCGCAATTCTTTTTCAGATAGTCGGCAAAACGGTAGATATTGGCTTCGTCCAGAGCGCTTTCAATTTCGTCGAAAATGCAGAAGGGAGTGGGATTCACCTTCAGAATGGCAAAATACAGCGCAATGGCCACGAAGGCCTGCTCGCCGCCCGACAGCAGGGAAAGGTTCTTCACCAGCTTTCCGGGAGGCTGAATATTGATCTCGATTCCGCAGTTGAGAATGTCGTCCTTATCCGTGAGCACAATGTCTGCCGTTCCGCCGCCGAAGAGCTGAGTGAAGGTTTCCTTAAAGCAGGCGCGGATTCGGTCAAAGGAAGCAATGAACATTTCCCGCATGGTCTTTTCCAAGGAAAGGATCAGCCTTTCCAGCTCGTTTTTGGAGGTCACGATGTCGTCGTATTGCTTCTTCAGGAAATCGTAGCGTTCCTTGGTCTGTTGGTATTCCTCCACGGAATCGGTGTTCACGTTGCCCAGCTTTTTAATTTCCTTTCGCAGGAAGATCAGGCGCACCTCGCCGCCCAGGCGCTCGGCTTCTCCGGGAGGAACGCTTGTGAATTCCTCGCTGTCACGCTCCAATTCGTATTCTTCCCGAAGCTTTGTGAGAAATCCCTCTTTTTCGCTTGCCAAAGCATCCAATTTGATCTTCAGATCGGTGCAGATCTGCGTTTGCCGATCCTTAGCCAAAGTTTCTTCCTTTTGGGCGTTTCTGCCTGAAAAGCTTTCCTTCTCCAAAAGGGTAATTTGAGTTCTCACTTCCTCCAGCTCGGTTTTTGCTTTTGCCAGAGCGGTGTCCATGGTGGCCAGAATCGTCTTGTTTTCCTCGATCTGTTCTTTGCTCTTGCGGATCTTTTCTTCCAGCTCCTTCACCTGCTCGGCAAGATCCTGCTCCTCGTTGAGAGTGAGTGCTTCCCGCTCTTCGCTTTCCCGAAGCTCTTTTTCCGTCAGCTCCTGTTGGGACTTGCGGTGCCTGCTTTCCCCTTCCTGGCGAATGCGCTCCGCGGTGAGCTCCTGCTTGGCCTGGCTCAAGGCGCGGATGCGGGAGGCAGCTTCACACAGAGATGCGTCGTTTTCGCCAAGAGCGCGGGAAAGGGCTTCCCGCTGGGCGTTGAGGCGGTCCAGGATCTCCTGTTGATCCAACCCCGCCGCCTTCAACTGCTGGGTTTCTTCCTTCAGCGCTTCGTCTGCCAAGCGCATATTGCTCAGCAACTCTTCCTCCACCCGGATCTCTCCTTCGGTTTGAGCGATCTGAGCGCGCAGGGCTTCGATCTTGTCCAGGGTCTTTTTGAGCTTATCCCCGGCGGCGTTTCTCTCATTTACCAGCGATCTCACTTCGCCGTCGGCCTCGTCCAGCCGTTTCTTCAGGGCTGTGCACTCTTCTTCCAGCTTGGCAATGTCTCCCGTGCGGGAGAGCATTCCCGTTTTGTGAAGCTGCTGTCCCCCCGTAAAGGAGCCGCCTGCGTTGATGAGCTGGCCGTCCAGGGTCACCACCCGCAGAGAGTAGCCTTGGGAGGCGGCAATGGCGGTGGCAGAGTCAATGGTTTCGGCCACGGCCGTCCTTCCCAGAAGAAACTCAATGGCGGGGGTGAATTTCTTGTCAAATTTCACCAGATCCACCGCATTGCCCACCAATCCCTTGGCTTTCACCGAGGACAGGTCGGTGACCTTGGGTCGCAGGGTGGTCAGGGGCAGGAAGGTGGCACGGCCCGAACGGGTGCGCTTTAAAAATTCAATGGCGGCTTTGGCCGCTTTTTCATCCTCCACCACGATGTTCTGAATGCCGGCGCCCAAAGCGGTCTCAATGGCGGTAATATATTTTTCGTCGGTCTTAATGAGGCGGGAAACGGGCCCGTGGATCCCCGAGAGCTCCTTGCGCTCAAAGGCGTTCATCACTTCCTTCACGCTTCCCGAGAAGCCCTCCAACAGGCGTTCCATGCGCATCAGCGTTTCTTTTCTCTGATGGATCTCCAGATATTTCAGATCCAGTGCGCGCTTTTTCTCATCTGCATCCGAAAGACTTTCGGACACTGCCGTTTGGCGCTGACGAAGCTCGTCTCTCTCGTTGAGAAGCTCGTCCAGCCCATCCTCCAGGGCTTCCAGTTGTTCCTTTGCCTGCAACACGCCTTCTTCCTTTTTGGCGCGAAGCTCTCTTCTGCTTTCCAGCTCCCGATCGATCTGGCTTAAGCGCTGCGTGCGTGCCTGGGAGAAGCCCTTCTTTTCCATGGAGCTCATTTCCTGCTCGTAAAGCTTTTGCTCCAGGCTCTCTTTTTCGTTGAGAAGCTCGTCCTGCCGGGAAAGGAGAGCTTGCAGCTGCTCTTCCAGCTCCGCCAGACGGCGGGCGCTGTCCTCCAGGTCGCAAAGGGCCTCCCCGCAGGCCTTCTTTTTGCTTTCCAGTTCCGCGAGAATGCGCTCTTTTTCCTCTCGGTTTGCCTTGCGGCGCTCCTGCAGATTTTCTTCTCCCTTGCGGGCGGCCTCTATTTGGAGGGTGAAATGGTAAATATCGTTCTCCAGCACCGACAAGCGGGAGGAGAGCTCGGTTTTTTCATTGGCGTGGGAGGAGATGCGGTCGGTAAGCTCCGTGGCGCGCAGATGCTTCTTCTGGCTTTCCACGTACACGGTGTCCAGCTGGGCTTCCAATTGAGCCAAACGGTCGGTGATGGCGGCGAGCTTTTTGCTTTCCTCGGCAAAGGCTTTCCCCGTGCTTTCTTCCGTGGCTTCAATGGTTTTCAGCCGCTGAGCCCAAAATGCGATCTCCAAAGCGCGCTTTTCTCCCGCCAGCTCTAAATATTTCACGGCTTTTTCGCTTTGCTTTGCCAAAGAGGGGAGGCGTCCTTCCACCTCGGAAAGAATGTCTCCGATGCGCTGAGAATTCTCGCTCACCTGGAGCAGCTTGGAGTTGGCTTCGGTCTTGCGGTAGCGGAAACGGCTGATGCCCGCCGCTTCCTCAAAAATGTCCCTTCGGTCGCTTCCCTTGACGGAAAGGATCTCGGAGATCCTGCCCTGGCTGATGATGGAATAGCCCTCTCTGCCGATGCCCGTGTTTAAAAAGAGATCCACCACGTCCTTCAGACGGCATTTCTGCTTGTTGATGGCGTATTCACTTTCGCCGCTGCGATACAGCCGACGGGACACGCTCACCTCGTCGTAGTCGATCTTCATCAATTGGTCCGAGTTGTCGATGGTCAGGATCACCTCGGCAAAGTTTGAGGCCTTGCGCTTGGCGGTGCCGTTGAAGATCACGTCCTCCATCTTTCCCGAGCGCAGGGATTTGGGGCTCATTTCCCCCAAGACCCAACGGACCGCATCGGAAATGTTTGATTTTCCGCTTCCGTTGGCGCCCACGATGGCGGTGATTCCCGGCTCAAAGCTGATCACGGTCTTGTCGGGAAAGGATTTAAAACCTTGGAGTTCCAGAGTTTTTAAGTACATTCAGGTTCCCTTTCTTTGGGTGAGCGCTTTTGCCCATCCCACGGTGAAATTTCCCCTCTTATCTTTGGGGAGGGAAGGTCATTGGGGGAGCTTGCCGAAGAGCTTGAGAGCTTCCTTGGCCGCCATTTGCTCCGATTCCCGCTTGGAGCGGCCCTCTCCCGTGCCCACGGGGTTGGAGGAGAGAAGGGCTTGGCTCACGAACACCTTGTCGTGATCGGGGCCCCGCTGACTCAGTAAAACGTATTGGAGCGTTTCTCCCTTATTGGTCTGAACCAATTGCTGGAGCAGGCTTTTGTAATCGCAGGGGGCAGCGCTGTGTCCCGCGCCCTCCAGGCGTTCCTTCACGCTTTCCAAAACGAAGCGCTCGGCGCAGTCGTTGCCGCCGTCTAAAAAAATGGCGGCGATCAAGGCTTCGTAGCAATCGGCCAACAGGCTTTTTTTGTGCCGTTCGTCGCTGTTGGCTTCGCCGTTGCCCAGGAGCATGAAGCTGCCCAAGTCGATTTTTTTGGCATATTCGTAAAGAGCGTCCTCGCAAACCACGCCCGCCCGAAAGCGGGTCAGCTCTCCCTCGGGACGGTCGGCAAAATCCCGAAAGAGCTTTTTGCTCACGGCAATGGCCAGAACGCTGTCCCCCAAAAATTCCAGACGCTCGTTGCATTCAAAGAGAACTCGGTTCTTCTTTTCGTTGGAGTAGGAGGAATGAGTGAGTGCTTTAAAAAGATAAAGCGGGGAGGAAAAACGGTAGCCGATGCGCTCCTCCAGAACGGCACAGCGCTCCCGAAAGGGAGCGGGGTAATCCTTCACGCCGGCGCAAGGGGTCATTGGGGCTCCTCCGCTTTCATTTGGGCGGCCAGTTGGGCAATGCGGGTGCAGATGCCGTTTTCGTGGAAATACTTTGCCTGGCGCACGGCGCTCACCACGGAATCGGCCTTGCTGCTTCCGTGGGCCTTGATTACAGGCTTGGGAATGCCCAAAATGGGGGCGCCGCCGTACTGACGGTGGCTGAGCTTCTGCTTGAGAGCGGCGATGCCCTTTTGGGTGAGAAGTCCTCCCACCATGGACAGGGCGTTGTGGTGGAACATATCCTTCAGGCTTTGGCTCATAAAGATCCCGAAGCCCTCCGCCAGTTTCAAAACGATGTTGCCCACGAAGCCGTCGCACACGGCCACGTCGCAGAAATTCAAAGGAAGGTCCCGTCCCTCGGCGTTGCCCACGAAGTTTAAGCGGCCGTCTGCCTTCAGCAGAGCGTGGGCGGCGCGGTAAAGCTCGGTGCCCTTGGTGGGCTCGGAGCCGTTGTTGATCAGAGCCACCCGAGGATTCTCCACTCCGTGAAGCAATTGCATATACACGCTTCCCATGAGGGCAAACTGCAACAGCTCTTCGGCGCTGACCTCAATGTTGGCGCCCGAATCCATCAGAAGCACGGGATTGGACAGAGGGAGCACGGAAGCAATGGCGGCGCGGCGGATGCCTCGGGTCTTGCCGAAGATCACGCGGCTGGAGGCTCCCGTCACCAGGGCGCCCGTACTGCCCGCGCTCAAAAACGCGTCGGCGTCGCCCTTCAAAAGGGAGAGCCCCTTTGCCATGGAGCAGTCGCGGTTTTCCCGCAGGATGCTCAGAGGATCGTCCTCCATGGAGATGGCCTTGGGGCAGTCAATGATCTCCACGCCCTCAAAGGAGCCCTTGTGTTCCTTCACCAGCGCCTCGATGCGCACTTGATCTCCCACGAACAGGGGGCTCACCCCGTGAAGGGCACAGCCCTCCAAAGCGCCTTTTACGATCTCGTGGGGCGCGTGGTCGCCGCCCATGGCGTCAATGATCAGCTTCATTTGTTTTCTCCTGTCTTTTGTGTGTCCTTATAGTTGCATTCCTTGTTGGAGCAATAGCGCTTGCCGCTCTTGCGAAGAAGGAGCATTCCCGAGCAGACGGGGCACTTCTCTTTTGTGGGGCTGTCCCACACGGAAAAATCGCATTGGGGATATTTCTCGCAACTGTAGAACTCCTTTTTCTTGCCCCGCTTGATCACGATCTTGGCGCCGCACTTGGGGCAGGCAACGCCCGTGTCTTTGGTGATGGGCTTGGTGAATTTGCAACGGGGATAGTCGGCGCAGGCGTAGAAATCACCGAAGCGGCCGTTCTTTTTTACCACCTTGCCGCCGCACAGCTCGCACTGCATTCCCTCCACGGTCTCGGGCTCGGTTTTGGGCACCGCTTCTCCGTTTTTGTTCAGGGGCATGGTGTTTTTGCATTCGGGGTAGCCCGGACAGGCGGCGAATTTGCCGAAGCGGCCGGATTTTATCACCATTTTTCTGCCGCACTTGGAGCAAACGATGTCCGTTTCCACCTCGGGAATCTTGATCTTTTCCTTTTCCGACAGCTCCTCGGCCTGCTTAAGAAGCAGAGCCAGATCGCCGTAGAACTCCTCCAGGACCTTCAGGTATCCCAAATTTCCCTTTGCCACCTCGTCCAGCTTTTCCTCCAATTGGGCGGTGAAGCGATAGTCCACCACGGAGGGGAAGCTCTGTTCCATCAGATCGTTGGTCACGGTTCCCAGGGGCGTGGGGCAAAGCTGTTTTTCCTTGCGCTCGATGTAGCCTCTCTGAATGATGGTGGTCACGGTGGGGGAGAAGGTGCTGGGGCGTCCGATGCCCTTCTCGTCCAGGGTCTTGATCAGCGTGGCCTCGGTGTAGCGGGCGGGGGGCTGAGTGAAGTTCTGGTGGCTCACCAGCTCGTTGAGGATCAGGGGCTGGCCCTCCTCCAGAGGGGGAAGCTTGGCGTTGAGGGTGTCGTCCCGCTCCTCACCCGTTTCCTCCTTGGCTTGCTCGTACACCGCCAAATGTCCGGCAAAACGCACCGCTTCTCCCGAGCACTTGAAGATATATTCCCCGCAGGAGATCTCAATGGATTGGGTGTCCATCACGGTGGAGGCCATTTGGCTTGCCACGAAGCGGTTCCAGATGAGCTTATACAAACGGTACTGATCGGAGGTGAGGTTGTCCTTCAGGGAATCGGGGGTGCGGGTCACGTCGGTGGGGCGGATGGCCTCGTGAGCGTCCTGGGCGGCACCCTTGGTGCGGTAGACCCAGGGCTTGGAGGGGTAATATTCCTTGCCGTAACGGTTCACAATGAAGTCCTTGGCCGCCGCCTGTGCCTGCTCGGACACGCGCAGGGAGTCGGTTCTCATGTAGGTGATCAAACCGTGATCGCCCTTTTTGCCCAGGGTAACGCCCTCGTAAAGAGACTGGGCGACCCGCATGGTGCGTTGGGATTGGAAGTTTAATTTGCGGTAGGCATCCTGCTGGAGCTGAGCGGTGGTGAAGGGGGGCGCGGGGCGCTTTTGCTTCACGCTCTTTTTCACGCCGCTGACTTTGTAGGGCTTGCCCTCCAGCTCCCGGAGCACGGTCTCACAGCTTTCCTTGCAGGGCATGACGATCTTTTCGTCGGCCTTGCCGTAGAACTTGGCGCACAGAGGTTTCTTGCTTTCCGTTTCCAGAAGAGCGTCCAAAGTCCAGTATTCCTCCTTCACGAAGGCGGCGATCTCCCGCTCTCTGTCCACCACCAGGCGGGTGGCAACGGATTGCACGCGGCCCGCCGACAGTCCCCCGCGGATCTTCTTCCACAGCAGAGGGCTGATCTTGTAGCCCACGATGCGGTCCAGGATCCTTCGGGTCTGCTGGGAATCCACCAGGTTCATATCAATGGCGGTGGGATGGGCAATGGCAGCTTTCAGCGCAGATTTGGAGATCTCGTTGAAGGTGATGCGGTTCACGCTTTTTTCATCCAGCCCCAAGGCCTTCACCAGGTGCCCGCTGATGGCCTCTCCCTCTCGGTCGGGGTCCGTTGCCAGATACACCTTTTTGGCGCTTTTCACTTCCTTTTTCAGTTCCTTGATGAGATCGCCCTTGCCGCGGATGTTGATGTATTTGGGCTCAAAGCCGTTTTCAATATCCACGCCCAGGGTGCTTTTGGGCAGATCGCGAATGTGTCCCTTGGAAGCAACCACCTTGTAGTTACTGCCCAAATATCCTTTGATGGTCCCCGCCTTGGAGGGGGACTCCACAATGACCAGATTTGACATAGCTGTTTTTCGTTTCCTTTCCTATGGGGTTATTCTTCATCGATAACGGAGAAGCTTCCTCCGGGATGCTTTTTCACAAAGCCCTTCATTTCCAGGGCGGTGAGAGTCTTCAGCACTTCCTTTGCGGGAGTGTCCTCATCCACCAGATCGTCGGGGAAGGAGGGCTGAGACGACAGCTTCATAAAAAGCTTCAGCTCAAGCTCGTTGAGCCGGGTGATGCTGGGACGGGGCGGAGGCTCCGGGGGAGAAGCGGGCTTCTTTTTGAAAAGAGCGGCTCCCTTGTCAAACAGCGGCGGAATTGCCGCCGAGGAAGCGTCCATTTCCTTCTTGGAGGAAAAGAGCTTTTTCTTTTTGGGCGCCTTCTTTTGGGGCGGCCTTGGAGAGGCCTCTCCCGGACGGTAGCGGATCCGATCGGGAAAGTCTTTGGAGAGAAGTTCCAGAATGGGCTCCGCGCTGAGCAGGGGCTTGGCGCCCAAAGCTAAGAGCGCGTTGCTTCCGCCGCTCCCCTCGTAGAAGATGGAGCCGGGAACGGAAAACAAAGGGCGCTTTTGGCGGAGTGCGTATTCCGCGGTGATCAGCGCGCCCGAGCGCAAAGAGCCTTCGATCACCGCGCAAGCGCAGGACAGCCCGCTGATGATGCGGTTTCTCATGGGGAAGTTTCTCCCCACAGGGCGCGTGGAGGGCGGATATTCGGTGAGGATCAGTCCGTTTCGGGCCACTTGGGAATACAGCTCGGCGTTTTCTCTGGGATACACCACGTCGATGCCGCAGCCCAGAACGCCCACGGTAAACTCGTTGCAGAAAAGGCTGGCCTTGTGAGCGCAGGCATCCACGCCCGAAGCCAGGCCGCTGACGGACACCGCTCCTCCCAGGGCCAGATCGTAGCTGAGTTGCTTGGCACAGCGAATGCCGTATTCCGAGGCTCTTCTGGTTCCCACCACCGCCACGCAGGGCGCAGTGTCAAAATCAATGAAATTGCCCAGGTAATAAAGAAGGATCGGGCGGTTATACACGCTTTTTAAGCGTTCGGGATAAAAGAAATCCTCCAGGGTCACGATGCCCACACCGTTTTGACGGCAATAATTGAGAATGCTTTGGGCTCTGGCCAGATCCTTGTCCAAAAGAGAGCCCATCCTGCCTCGCAGGGAGCACCCTGCCTGCTCCAGCTCTTCCTCTCCCGCCTCGTACACCCCTTGGGCGCTGGAGAAGTATTTCAAAAGAGTATTGGCCATCACGGGGGCGTTTACGGTGGCGTTGGAGAGCCAGATCCAATATAACAGTGCGTCGTCGAACAGATTAGACATGGCCGTCCTCCTTGGAAATGATCTTTTTCATCTCCCACAGAAACACGGCTGCCGCCACTGCAGCGTTCAGGGATTCCATGCCGTCCATGGGGATGATGAGTTTTTTGTGACAGAGGGCCTTGGCCTCCGGGCTCAGCCCGTGCCCCTCGTTGCCGATGAGAACGGCACAGTCGGGGGAGAGGATCCCTTCCCGCAGGGGAACGCTGTCTTCATCCAGCGCGGCGGCAAAGAGGGTCTTTCCCTCGGAAAGCAAAGTTCGGGCCGCATCTTCCACTCGGACAAAGCGTTGGGGATGCAAACGAAACAGAGCGCCCATGGTGGCGCGCACGGTTTTGGGATTGTAAAGATCGGCACAGCCGCACATCACGACTCTTCGGATGCCCAGGGCCGCCGCAGTTCGGATCACGGTGCCCACGTTGCCGGGGTCCTGCAGATTCTCCAAAAGCAGAGCGGGCCCCTGAGGGGGAGGCGCGTCGTCGTGGGGGGGAATGGCGAACACCGCCAGCACGCCCTCGGGGGCGTCTTCGGAGGACAGCTTTTCGTATACCTCCTCGCTCACGGGGATCAAAGGGCAGCGCTCCTGCAAAAGATCCTTTGCCCGAGGCATCCGGGCGGGGGTGGCAAAGACCTTTTGGGGAATCACGCCCGACAAAAGAGCTTCCGAGAGCAACACTGTGCCCTCGGCAAGAAACAGGCCGGATCGGTCCCGATATTTTTTTTCTTTTAAAGCCGCCGTTTCCACGATGAGGGGATTGCGGCGGGAAGTGATCAGTTGGTTTTCCATTCCATTTCGGAGGGCAAAAAACCCAAAACTTTCCTCAGAATATATTATAGTATATCACAAACTTCGGTTTTGACAAGAGTTTTTTTGCGTTTTTCTTCAATTATTTGAAAGGAAGAGGAAGCAAGGGTGTTGGAGAGAGGGGAAAAATTGTGCAAGAATTTCTGAAAAAAACTACACAAAATCGTTTTTTTGTGCTATAATATATCGGAATATCTATCAAGACTTTGGAAAGTGAACCGAAAAATGTCCGATCAACTCAGGAGAAACGAGCCTCGCCGTCCGACTGCCGAGGCGCAGGAAAACGCCGTGTTCGGCAGAAATCCCGTTTTGGAGCTTCTGAAAAGCGAAAAGACCGTGGAGAAGATCTTCGTGCAGAGCGGAGAGCGGGAAGGCAGTATTAAAATGATCGTTGCCCTTGCCGCTTCGCGGAAGATCCCCGTGCTGGACGCCTCCCGCAGGAAGCTGGATTTCCTCTCGGGAAACGCCAATCACCAGGGCGTGGTGGCTTTGGCCTCGGGAGTGGAATACGTGGAGCTGGACGACATTTTGGACATTGCCCGCCAGAGAGGGGAAAAGCCCTTCGTGGTGCTGGCAGACGGCATCTCCGATCCTCACAATCTGGGCGCTCTGATCCGTTGCTGTGAGGGGGCGGGGGTTCACGGAGTGGTGATCCCCAAGCGCCGCGCGGCCTGTGTCACGGCCGCCGCCGTCAAGGCTTCGGCGGGTGCGGCGGAGCACATGGCGCTGTGCAGAGTTTCCAACCTGGCAGACGCCGTGGAAAAGCTGAAAGAAAAAGGGTTGTGGATCTTTGCCTGCGAGGCGGGCGGAGAGAGCTACGACCGTGTGGATCTGGACCTTCCCCTTGCAGTGGTGATGGGGGGCGAGGAAACGGGTGTGTCCCGATTGATCAAAGAAAAAAGCGATTTTGTGATCTCTCTTCCCATGAAGGGAAAGGTCAATTCTCTCAACGTCAGTTGTGCGGCGGCGGTGATCCTTTACCGCGTGCTGTTGGAGAGAGGCGGCCGTTGAATACGATAAACAAGAAATTAAAAAAGGAGTGATTGGTGGAATGGCTGTTTACAAAATGAAACGGAACAAGCCCGCCGGGGAACCCGCTGTCGAGGACCGGGCCCAGCCCAAGGCAGAGCAAGCCGAAAACGCCTCCTCTCAGAATCCGCCTTCGGCGATCAGCCGATCGAAAAACCGCTCTTTGGATGCCTACGTGGGCTCCGGCAAAAAGGGCAGACGCTCCAAGGAAAACGTGGGAAGCATCGTGGACGACGTGTATCACGGCCGCCGCACCGCCCACGGGGACAGTTCCAACGAAACGGACCGCATCCTGATGGAGGTTTTCGGGGACGATAAGAAGGCGAAAAAAGAACGCAAGAGACAGGAAAAAGAAGAGGCCGCCGCAAGAAAGCGCGCGGAAAAGGAAAGAAAAAAGAGAGAAAAGGCCCTGGCCAGGGAAAAGGAAGAGGTCGTGGACGAGTTTTCCGACAGTCTGGACGCCGCGGAGGACGCTTCTCCCTTTGAAAAGCTTTATTCTCCCGAGGAATTGGTGCTCTCCATGATGAAAAATAAGGAGAGTCAAGGGGAAAAAGAAAAGGCCGAACAGGAAGGTTCCTCTTCGGAGGGCGGCGCTTCGGTGCTGGACAGCGCCTTTTTGGAAAGCCTGATCGCCGGGGGAGAAGAGCAGAAAAAATCGGAAGGCGAGAACGAAAAGAAGGACGCCGCCAAAGAAGAAAGCCCCGAAACGGCCGAGATCGACGGGCAGGGCGCCCAAGGGGCTCCCGTTGCAGAGGGCGTTTTTGCGGCAGAGACTGCTCCCGAGGAAGAACAGAAAATATTGACAGAAGAGGAAGCCAAAGACGCTTCCCATCTGCCCGCCTTGAGCGCGGAGGAGCTGTTGGAGCTCTACGGGGAACAGCCCGAGGATAACGACGCCGAGCGTACCCGTGAGTTTGATATGAGCGGTCTGGATGCGGCAACGGTGAAGGCGATCTTAGATAAGGAAGCCCGGGAACAGCTTGCCGAGGGTCTGGGCGGTGCGGACGGTGGAAAGGGCATTGCCGCCGAGGATCTGTTTGATGACAGCCTGGAGGAGGAAGAGCCCCTCACCGTTAAGAAAGAAAAAACCGAAGAATTCACCGAAAACGAGCTTGCCGAGGAAATGACCGAGGGCATCAAGGACAAGAGCGCCCAAATGTTGGCCTGTGCCGTTTGGAGCTTTCTTGTGATGCTGGTGAGCTTGTATCTTGCAAGCTTTGCCTTCACCGCCCTTCCCCGACCTGCCTTTTTGATGCCGGGGAAATACGGGATCATTCTCCTGCTGGCGGATTTTCAGCTTTTGGTGATCTCCGGCGTGCTGATCCGCAGACATTTGCTGGAGGGCTTTCAGACCCTTTTCACGGGAAAAGCGGGCCCCGACAGTGTCACCGCCGCGGCAATGAGCACGGTGGCGGTGTATCAGATCTCCCTTTTGTTCACCTCTGCCACCTCGGAAAAGCTGATGCTGTTCACGGCAGTGGGTTGCTTCTTTGCTTTTCTCAACTGCGTGCACCACTTCTTGGAGGAGCGCCGCAATTACCGTTCCTTCCGTGTGGTATCCAGCAAAAAGGATAAGCTGGTGGCAAGAAAATTGGGCACCGACAGCGGGGAATACGAGGCTCTGAAGGAGCATCTTCCCGAGGATCCCGATATTTTCACCATTGAAAAAACAAAATTCGTCAGCAACTATTTTGCCCGCTCCCGCCAGCGGGGGCAGATCTCTTCCGCCTATAACGTGGCGGTGTGGATGGTGTTTGCCGTGGCGCTGGTGTTCGGGATCTACAATTTCTCCGGCGGCTTTGCCCAGGCCATCAAGAGCTTCACCCTGGTAACTCTTTTCGGTCTGCCCGCCTGCAGTCTGTTCACCGTGGCCCTTCCCTTGGGCAAGCTTTCCAAGCGTTGCGCCGCCAACGACAGCGCCGTCATCGGAATGCCCGCCGTGGAGGAGTATTGCTCCGCCAGCGTGCTGTCCTTTAACGATACCGAGCTGTTCCCCGCGGAGAAGATCCGCGTGACCAGCATCCGTACCTACGGAAATCACCGCATCGACAAGAGCATTCTCTATGCCGCCATGATCTTCAAAAAGGTGGGCGGTCCCCTGTCCAGAGTGTTTTCCGACGCTTTGTCCGGCGCCTACGCCGTTCTTGATCAAAGCTTTGAGATCCTGGAAAACACCGGCGACGGCATCTGCGCCAAGATCGAGGGCAGAGAGGTCTTCGTGGGCAATAAGGACTATATGCTCTCCTACGATTTCGGCTACGTAAACGACGATATCGACGAGCCCTTTGAAAATTCCGTGGGCAGGATCATGTATATGGCGGTGGGCGATCGGATCGCCGCCAAGTTCTACATTCGCTACGCCGTGAACGCCAAATTTGAGCGGGTGATGCGGGCTCTTTACAAGACGGGCATCTGCATTTCCATAAAAACTTGCGATCCAAACCTTGACAACGAGCTAATAAAGTGTATAATGAAGAACAGGGATTATCCGGTGTGCATCCTCAAGACCGCGGGAGCCAGCCTGGAGCAGGCACCTTCCGAACGCTCGGACAGCGGCATCGTGTGCACCTCCAGCATTCTCAACATGCTTCGTGCCTTTATCCGTTGTGAAAAGACCAAGCGTTTGATCAGCGTGAATCTTCTGGTGAAGTTCATTTCCCTGTTGGTGGGTCTGTTCGTTTCCGTGCTGCTTTGCTTTATGGGCAGAATGGATTCCATCACCACGCTTTTCGTGATCGTTTATCAGCTTTTGTGGCTGTTGGCGGTCCTCATTCCGTCGGCGACGGATTAACTCAGCAAAAAAGCCGATGATCCTTCATCGGCTTGCTATGCGCCGGTAGCTCAGCAGGATAGAGCATCAGATTCCGATTCTGAGTGTCGCGCGTTCGAATCGTGTCCGGCGCGCCAACAAAAAGACCCTTTTGTCAATGGGACAAAAGGCTCTTTTTGAATGATGTTTGCCTTCGGAAAATGATGTTGGCTTCGCCAATGATGTTCACTTCGTGAATGATGCGTGGCTTGGCCACATTTTATTGGCAAACATCGCATCATTGCGAGGGACACCGAGCAACATCATTATGCGGAGCATAACATCATATCGCCAACGGCGATGCATCATTGAAAATACATTATTTTATGTTATAATTACCTTGATAACCTTGAACTTGACCTATGAGCAGCGAAAAAAGGAGGGGATCGGATGGACGAGGCGGAGCTTTTAACTAAGCGTTTTGCCGAATTGGCGCAGGAGAGCTACGGAAGGGGAAGATTCACCTTCAGCGATTTTCTCTCCCTTGCCGAGCAGGATCTGTTTTACCGTGGGGAAAGGGAGCTTTCCTATGCTTTTCCGCGGCTGTTCGGCGGTGTGGAGGGCTGTGAGCGGAAAATGCTTCGCTTTGGGGATCGGGAGAGCCTGGGCTATGAAGAAGAGTTTCCCATCGTCTGTCTGAAGCTTGCTCCTCTTGCGCCCAAGTTTGCCGATGAACTGACCCATCGGGACGTTTTGGGTGCGCTGATGAATTTGGGGATCAAGCGGTCGATGCTGGGAGACATCGTGGTGAGAGCCAAGGAGGCCTTCGTGTTCTGCCACGAAAAGATCGCTCCCTTTTTGCTGGAAAATTTGAAAAAAGCCAAGCACACCGATCTGCGCGTTTGTCTTTGCGAGGATCTGCCCGAGGGAGCGTTGTTTTGCACTCGGGAAAAAACCGTGCAATGCGCCTCGGCGCGGGTGGATCTGGTGATTGCCAAGTGCTACGAGCTGAGCCGAGGGGAGGCGCAGGCGCTGATCGAAGGGGGCAAGCTCTTCATCGGCGGGAAAAACTGCACCGACGTTTCCCGTCCCTGTGGGGAAGGGGAGGTGTTTTCCCTGCGGGGCTACGGAAAATTCATCTTTCGGGGCACAAGCTCCCTTTCCCGCAAGGGAAAGCTGAATCTGTTGCTGGAAGAATACGTATAAGGAGAAACGAATGAATCAACAACCCATGGGAGCGCAAGCCAACAGAGGCGATACCAAAAAGCTCGTTCTTATTGCTTTGGCGGCGATCCTTCTTTTGGTGGTGGTCCGCACCCTCTTTTACGATCCCTGGCGGCACTACCGCACCGTGCCCTTTGACCAAATGGAATACGTTCGTCCCGACGCGGAGAATTTTTGCGCCAAGGTGGATGCCCTGATCCAATCGGTGCGGGAGGGAACCGACTGGGGGAAGACCCGGGAGCTGATGGACGAGGTGAACCTGCTCTACGGCGACTACGCCACGCAGAGCGTTCTTTGCTTTGCGCGCCATTCTTTGGACACCCAAGACAGTTTTTACCTTGCGGAGCAGGAGTTTTTCAATGAAAAAGACTCTGTGGTGAGCCAAAAGCTGGAGGAGTTTTTCTATGCGGCGGCGGGAAGCCCCCGGGAGGATCAACTGGAAACAGAGTTTTTCGGTGAGGGCTTTTTTGATGCCTACCGTGGGGAAAGCGGATTCGACGAAGCAGTGGTGGCGTTGATGCAAAAGGAAGCCGAGCTGGTGAACCGCTACTCTCTTTTGTTGGCCGACCCGAAGATCCCCTTCCAAGGGGAAGAGGTGAGCTATTCTCAGTTGATGGAGCGGGAACTGAGCGAAGAGGAGATGGAAGAGGCGGTGAAGAGCTACTTTGACACCTACAATCCCGAGGCCGCCCGGATCTATTGTGAGCTGGTGAAGGTGAGAAACCAAATTGCCGAGGCTTTGGGATATGAAAGCTACGCCGCTTACAGCTATGCCACCTATTCCCGCAGCTTCACCCCCGAGGAGGGCCGCGCCTATTGCGACTGGGTGGAGGAGCATTTGCTCAGCCTGTACCTTCAGTTGCAACAAAACGGCACGGTGGGGCAATATTCTCAGCTTTTCCTTCTGGAGGAAACACAGCTTTGGGAGTTTATGGATGCCGCCGCTTCCCAATTGGACGGCACCGTGAAGGAAGCCTACGATTTTATGACCAAGTTCTCCCTTTGTCAGCTCAGCGATTCCCCCGCCAAGCTGTTTGGATCCTACACTTCCTATCTTTTAAACTACGACGCCCCCGTGATCGTGGCCGATGAGACGGGCACCTCTGAGGATCTGGGCACCGTCGCCCACGAGTTCGGGCACTTTTTAGATTATTATGTCAACTACGGTGCGGAAACGGGAATTGACCTGGCGGAATGTGCCTCCCAGGGCATGGAGATGCTGGTGTTTTCCCATTTGGATGCGCTGATGGAAGAGGAGGACGCCCAATATCTTCTGGCTTCGCGGCTGCTGTCCTTTTTAGAGGTGATCGTGGAGCAGAGCAGCTTTCACCGCTTTGAGCTGGCGGTGTACGAGCTTCCCGAGGACGAATTGACCCCCGAGGGCATCAACGAGCTGGCTCGAGAGCAACTTGTGGTGACGGGGAGCAACTATTCTTCCTTGGAGGCCTATGCTTCCCAAAGCTGGATCGGGATCAAGCACTTTTTCACTTCTCCCTTCTACACCTTGAGCTACTCCCTGTCTGCCGATGCCGCTTTGCAGATCTACGATCTGGAGCAGCAGGGCGAGGGAACGCAGGCTTATCTGCGCCTTTTGACGGGGGAGGAGCGCTACGATTTCTCCAAGGGCTTGGAAGCGGCGGGCTTTGCCGATCCTTTCACCGAGGAGCGGGTGCTGGGCTTAAAGGAATTTTTCGTGCAATGGAGCAAACAGTCCTAAAAGAGCAAAGTCGACCGCAGAGCGGTCGACTGTTTTTTTAAATATTCTTAATGAAAACCTTTTTATTTAATTTTTGGGCATAGGAGATCAGAGAAGCGGTTCCTCGGGAGGTTTGGTCCCAAAAGGCAATCACCCAGTCGCTTTTTTCCACCATTTGCTTGTTTCTGATGGGGCCCGCGCCCCGTCCGTAGCGCTTCCAATCGGCGGGAAACAGAAGCAGCTCACAGCCCCTTTCTTTGGCGTAAAGTTCTGCCAACTGATCCACGCCCGAGCAATGTCCCGAAAGAATCACAATTTCATTTTTGGTATACGGACCAAGCACCTGGTCCAAATAAGAAAAAACGATCTCTTTGTCAAAAAAATTGCGGCATCCTCCCACGGTTATCGTCATACCCTTTCCCTCCTTGTTGTTGTATTCTTATCTTACCACAAACAAAGAGGAATTGCAATACATTTGCAATGCATACAGCAATGGTCTTTTGTAATACAATAAAAGGTGCAAGGAGGGGATGTTATGAAAGCGTTTAAAATACCGTCGATTCCTCCCACTACCAATAAATGCATTCGTTTTCCCAATGATCTGATCGAGGGTGTGGAAAATGCCATTCAAGGAAAAAACTGTAGCTTTTCTGCTTTTGTGATTGAGGCCGTTCGTGTTGCCTTGGAAAACCTTCAGGAAACTACAAAAAATGATATTTCGTCCAAATAAGACGCTGCAAAAGGAAAGTCGACCGCTCTGCGGTCGACTGTTTTTTAATTTGTTCCACTTAAGTCGGATCGTAGCCATGT
>JAZNGI010000165.1:0-12905 GCA_045576375.1 Eubacteriales bacterium | reverse complement strand
GGTAATCCTTCGGGTCCATTGCTTCCTCGCCGCAGGAGGAAACGGGACGGTAGTCTTCATTTGCCACGGAGGGATAAAATTCTCTCAGCGGAAAATCCATGGAGCGGAATAAACTGCAGGGATCGGTGAAGGAGGGCTTTGCGCAGCTGGAGGAAGGAGGAATGCAAACGTCGCAGGCGGGGATCACCAGCTGAGAGGGTCGCTCAATGCGTATGATGGAAAAAATCCCGAGGGTAATATAAAGGGATTTCTCACCTTGGAGAGGGAAGGAGAAGGTGCCGTTGTAGCAAGAGGAGATCTGCGCGGGGAGCTTGTCGGGGCACAGATTTTGGTAGATTCCCGCGGGACAGGGACAGGAATCGTCCAGAACGTCCAGCTTTAAGGAAATGGGCTCCGTCACCTCCACCACGGCTCTGGGGAGATTGGTGATCAGAGAAAGATTGTTGCAATTTTCCATGGAGCAAAACTGGGAATAGATGTCCGACTGGAAGGAGGAAACGCTTCCTTCGCCTCCGTAAAGGATCACGGTCTTGTCGTGGATCGCTAATCCCTGTACTTCCTGGGTGTTGCCCAGTCCCAAACAGCAGTCAATAAGAACATAGAAAAAGTAGCGGATATTCACGCTGTAATACCCGGACTGAAAAGGCGTTTGGGCGGTGTCGATCTGCGTCCAAAGCACTCTGACGGATTTGGTTCTGAAGGAACTGCTTCGGTTCACAATATCCTGGCCCACGTCCGTGAAGTAGATGCGGGCGTTTTCAATACAGTCCTGACTTCTGCAAGAGTCAAAGATTCTGTATGTATCAATACAGCACATCCCGTTCTCATGCTCGTCGTTGCAGCCGTTATGACCGTTTTGGATGCCGTTTCTATCGTATCTGAGTTTATCGTTCATCTTTCGTCCTCCGAAAAAATTATTTTTCACTCCTATCTTATGCCAAGGGAGTGAAAAAGGTGTCGGTTTCTTCTCAGGACCTTAAAGATTTGATCACGATATTTGCGCAGAATCGGTTATTCTAAAACGGTTTTGTTCCAAAGCAACGGCTTTCATAAACTCCCTATTCGCCGTTTTCTTCTTTTTTTGAAGAAAGAGGGTTTGCCATCATTGCTTTTTTCACTTGCTCGCTGGACACGTGGGTGTAGATCTGGGTGGTATTGAGCTGTTCATGCCCCAGGATGTCCTTTAGCACTCTCACGTCCACCTTTCCCGTGGAATACATCAAGGTCGCCGCAGTATGACGAAGCTTGTGAACGGAAAGCTGTTTGTGTCTGAGTCCTGCGGCAAGCAGATATTTCTTCATTATATACTGAACGCCCTTGTCGGTCAAACGGGTGGAATTTCTGCTGACCCACAGGGCATCGTTATCCTTACAGGGAAGAGCCATCCGTTTATCAAGATATTTTCTAAGAGCGTCTCTGCAGCTTTCATTCAGATACAGGATTCTCTGTTTGGAGCCCTTTCCCGTGATCACAACGGATTCCAGTTGGGGCGTGAGATCGGAAAGGCTGATCCCGCACAGCTCGTTTAATCGCATTCCGCAGTTGAGAAAGAGAGTAAAAATGGCGTAATCCCGCGTTGCGTTTTCTTTTCCCGTGGTTCGAACCGTTTCTAAAAACATCAAACTTTCCTCCAGAGTGAGATACTTTGGAAGTGTTTTCGGGATCTTCGGAGATTCAATATCCTTGGCAATGTTATCGCTGAGAATCTTGGCGTTGACCGTGAGATACTTAAAAAAGCCTTTTATGGCACAGAGCTTTCTTGCGCGGGAACGGGCTTGGTTTTTCTGAACGGAAGCGCAGTGCAGGAGATAAGAATATATTTCGCTTTCTTTCACACTGCGAACAAAATCCTCCGTGATCTCCTCCTTCAGATCCCACACCGTGTTCTTGTTGCCCGGGCGACGGGAGGAAAGCAGGTAACGAAAGAAGGCGCAAAGATCAATGCAATAGTTATAAACCGTTTTTTCGCTTCTTCCCTGAATGGTCATTTTATACGAGGCAAAGCCCATGATCAACGGGGGCAACTCTTCGAAGCTGAACATTTCAAACCCTCCTTTCCTTGTTACTAAAATTATATCATATTCCGTCAACAAAATCAATAGAATCTTTGATCGGGAAAAACACGCACGCTTGATGTGTTTCTTGATTTTTGCGCCATATCTCCAACGCCGCCCTATTGATTTTTCAATGGATCTGTGGTACAATACTTGCAAGCAAATATTTTTGCTTCGTGGAAAAATATAAAAAAATATCCTCTGAAAAGGAGAAAAGAATGCGCTTTATTCGGTCCTATTCACAGTTGATTCTTAAAACCGTCGGTTTTCAGATCGTGATCAGTCTTTTAGGCATGATGCTGGGAACCGCCACGGGGTCCTATTCCGCTCTGCGCTTGATCGGCGCCGCCTGTGCCGTTCTTTGCTATTTTTATATTGTGGGCTCTCAGTTTTGGACGAAGGGAAGCGAGGATGCCGTGGACGTTGAAACCAAGGTGTCCCCCTTGGGCGGCGTTGGGGCGGCGATTTTGGCGTTTTTGCCTTCCGTTGTCTGCGTGCTGATCTGCTATTTTGTTCCCATGGCGGATGCCGCGGGAAATTCCACCTGGAGCTTTGCGCTCTTTGCCGTAACCAAGCTCGTGTTTATGGGGGCCTATTTCGGATTTGCTCAGCTTCTTTATCCCACCACCCTTGAGTCCACCTCCGCTCAGGTGCTCAATGCCTCCCAAATGCAAAGCGGCTTTTTTGCTCTTTGCACTATTCCCGCCCTGGTCGTTTGTGTTCTTTGCTATTTTTGGGGCTGCAAGGGGATCAATCCCTTTGGAATGTTCGGAGACGAGAAATACAAAAACGGGTCTAAATAAGCCCTTTCTCTCATAGGTTTCTATGAGGTGAATCGGTATGAACGCAAAGAGCCCCACCGTGGTTGCGGGAATCTTTTTCAAATTTTTGCTGTTTCTCGGGATCTTTTTGGCGGCGTATTTCTTTTTTGTAATTATGGGAAACGCTTTGGGTGTGTTTTCCCTTTTGCCCTATGAATCTCCTTTTGCAAACGCCGTGACCGACGGTATGAACCGTCCTGTTTTCGTGATCGATCCCGGCCACGGTGGAATAGACGGCGGCGCTCTTGCTCCGGACGGTACGCCGGAGAAGGAGATCAATCTTTCCCTTTCTCTGATGCTGGGAGAGTTTTTGGAGGCCGCAGGGGCTGAGGTCGTTTACACCAGAACCGATGACGTGATGCTTGAAACTCCGGGGGCGCCAACCAAAAAGAGCGGCGACGTGATGGCCAGGGTGGCCGTTGCCAAAAATAATCCCGACGCCGACTTTGTCAGTATTCATATGAATAAATTCCCCCAAAAACAGTATAAGGGTCTCCAGGTGTTTTTTTCCGATAATCACGCAGAGAGCGAATTGCTCGCTCACAGCGTGCAGGAAAACGTTGCCCGTTATCTCCAGCCCGACAACAACCGAAGCGCAAAAAAGGCGGGAAGCGAGATCTATGTTTTGGATCGCATTCAAACTCCCGCTATTCTGATCGAATGCGGGTTTTTATCCAACGACGAAGAGTACAGACTGTTAAAAAGCGAGGACTATCTCCGACGCCTGGCCTTTATCATTGCTCATTCATTGCTGGAAAAAGGAGAACAAACCATAACGACAGGAGAGTAAAATGGCATTTGATTCCGGAATGCTCAAGGCGGTTTGCCTTGAGCTTAGTCAGCGGCTTTGCGGCGGGAAAGTGGAAAAGGTTTTGCAACCGGAAAAAGACGAGATCAATCTTGTGATCCGTTCTCTGGGGAAAAGCCATCGGCTTTTACTTTCCGCATCCAGCAACAATCCCCGCATTTGCATCACCTCCACTGCCAAAGAAAACCCCGAAAGCGCCTATATGCTTTGTATGCTTTTGCGAAAGCATCTCATAGGAGCCCGACTCACTGCGGTGGAACAGGTGGGATTCGATCGCATTGCACGGCTGGTTTTCGACTGCGGAGACGAAATGGGCTATCGCAGAACGAGAAGCCTTTATCTTGAACTGATGGGAAGAAACAGCACCCTTGTGTTCTGTGATGAGAACGAGAAGATCCTTTCTACCACCAGGATCGTAGATCTCACCTCTTCCGCTCAGCGAAAACTTCTCCCGGGGATGCCCTATGAGTTGCCGCCCTCTCAGGGGAAGGTGAATCCTCTGCAGCTTGACCGTGCGTCGTTTTCCTCGTGCGCCGAGAGCACGGGAGACGTGCCTGCTTCCCGTTGGATAGTGGATCGGTTTGAAGGAATCAGTCCGCTGGTGGCGCGGGAGTGTGTTTTCCTTGCCTGCGGCGACAGCGAGGCTTTGTTGAGTCAATGTGACGTTGATCGCCTGTTTGAGGCGTTCTCCCAAGTGATCGCCCGCTTGAAAAAAGGAGAGTTTGAGCCCTGTGTTCTCTATCGGGACGCCGATTGCACCTCTGCTTTTGAATTTTCCTTTTTGCCCATCCGTCAGTACGGTGCAAGTGCTTATATCAAGTTTTTCTCCGGTGCGGGCGAGGCCGTGGATTCCTATTTCACGCAGAGAGACCGTGCGGAGCGAAAGAAGCAGCACTATAACGACATTTACACCGTGGTTAAAAACGCTCGAAACCGAGTAAAAAAGAAACTTCTTGCCCAAAAGAGCGAGCTGGAGGAGTGCGCCAAAGCCGAGGAAAGCAAGAAATTTGCCGATCTCATTATGCAGGAGCTTTATCGGATCAAACGGGGAGACACACAAGTGATGGCCGCCGATTATTCTAAGGATCCTCCCGACACGGTTCTGATTCCCTTGGATCCCAAGCTTCCACCTGCCGCCAACGCTCAGAGATATTATAAAGATTACGCCAAAAAGAACACGGCAAAGGATCGGATCGCTCAGCAGATGGCCCTGGCCGCAGAGGAAGAAGCCTATCTTGATTCTGTGATGGAATCTTTAAACAGAGCGTTCTCGGAAGCTGATTTTTCTCAGATCAGAACGGAACTGTCCCGGGCGGGATACGGCAAGCGCGGCGTTGTTTTCAAGGCCGCCGATAAACGAAAAAAAGCTCGCCCCGATGAGACGGTCAGTCCCAATGGTTTTAAGATCTACGTAGGCCGCAACAACACCCAGAACGACTTCATTTCTTTTGAATTGGCCGCGAAAGACGACGTATGGTTCCATGCGAAGGATTATCCCGGCGCCCACGTTTTGCTGGTCTGCGACGGGAAGCCCCCCGCCGATGAGGATCTTGAGTTTGCCGCCCGTCTTGCCGCGGGAGCCTCATCCGCAGGAGAAAGCTCGAAAACCGCCGTGGACTATACCCTTGCCCGCTACGTGAAAAAGCCCTCCGGTTCCCGTCCGGGCTTTGTGAATTATTTTCGTTATACCACGGTGTACGTCAGTCCGCTGAAAATTACCGAAAATTCTTGAAAATCTCTGTTTTTTGTGATACAATAGTAAAAGATTTCTTTGTGGAGAGATTCATTTTGAAAAGTTCCTTTAAAAGTGCAAGCGTGACACAAACCGAACAAATTGCCGCCGCTCTGGCACACAAGTTGCCGGATCGGTGCTTTATTGCTCTTTTCGGCGGATTGGGGATGGGCAAGACTGCCTTCGTTCGGGGGCTTGCCTCCGTCCTCACACCGGAAACCATGGTGACCAGTCCCACCTACACCGTGGTGAACGTCTATCGCTCCCGACAAAACCGGATCAATCATTTTGACCTGTATCGGATCACCGATGAGGACGGACTGGAATCCGTTGGGTTTTACGATTATCTTCCCACGGGTATCACCGTTTGTGAATGGTGCGAGAACGTTCCCTATGCGCTTCCCGAAGCTTATTGCAGAGTGGAGTTCAGGCGCACGGGAGAGGAAGAAAGGGAAATTGAAATTTCATTGATTGGAGCCGAGAGCTATGCTGACCTTAGGTATTGACACCTCCGCCGTCACCGCCTCCGTTGGACTTGTAAAAGACGGGGAAGCGGTGTGCGAGTTTTCCTTGACGGGAGGATTAACGCACAGCGAGCATCTGATCCCCATGATCGAAAACTCCCTTCATTACTCCGGCTTTTCCCCCAAGGACATCGACGTTTACGCTGTCAGCGTGGGCCCCGGATCCTTCACGGGGCTGAGAATCGGCGTATCCACCGTGAAGGGAATGGCGTTTTTTGAAAACAAGCCCTGTGTTCCCGTGAGCACGCTGGACGCTCTCGCTCAACGCCTAAAGGGCTTTGAAGCAACCCTTTGTCCGGTCATGGATGCCCGCAGAGGAGAGTTTTATAACGCTCTTTTTTCCTCGGATATCACCCGTTTTCAGCGCTTATGCGACGACCGTGCCGTCAGCGCAAAAACTTTGGAGGAGGAATTAAAATCCCACGCCCGTGTCATCGTCAACGGTGATGGGGCAAAGAAGCTTCTTTCGCTGATCTCTCTTCCCAATCTTATCTGCGCGCCGCCCAATCTTCTTCGCCAAAGCGGGGCCCAGGTGGCACTGATCGGTGAAACGAAATTCCAAAACAAGCAAGCAGTCTCCGCTTCCGATCTGAGCCCCAGGTATTTGCGCCTCCCTCAGGCAGAGCGGGAATTGCTGAAAAAAACAACAAGTAAAGGAGAACAAAAATGATCGCAATCGGATGTGACCACGCTGGCTTCGAATTGAAGCAGCAATTGATGGAATATCTGGATTCCATCGGTGAAAAGTACGTTGATAAGGGATTTCTCGTGTATGACAAGAACGACAACTATCCCGAAGCCGCCAAGGCGGTGGGGAAGGCAGTCAGTACGGGAGAAGCGGATAAGGGAATTCTTATCTGCGGCACGGGAATCGGCATGAGCCTCTGCGCCAATAAATACAGGAACGTTCGCTCCGTCGTTGCTTCGGATTGTTTCAGCGTTCGATACTCCAGAATGCACAACAACGCCAACGTGATCTGCTTCGGCGCCAGAGTGATGGGAATCGGTTTGGTAAAAGAGCTGCTTACCATCTTTTTGAACGAGCCTTTTGAGGGCGGAAGACACGCAGAGCGGATCGCTGAGTTTGACAAGATCCTGGACGAAAATTAAATTCTGAAAAACGCCTTGTTTTTTGGAATGAAATATGGTATACTAAAAAAGATCCGTGGGGATCATCAATCATAGTGAATGAATAACAGGATACAAAACAAGGTCATGCTAGCCGGGGAGTTAGCGGTGCCTTGTAACCTGCCATCCGCTGCAGCAGGGGTGAAATCCCCGACTGAGGAGCAGGATCGTACGGCAGCAGTTCGTTTCTTGTGTTGATGAATTGGTCTTGCGCAATCGAAACCCGTGAACCATGTCAGATGGGGAACCAAGCAGCATTAATCGGTGCTTTCGGTGTGCCGCAGGGGTGCCTGTTCTGAGCAAGAAACGGAAAACGCGCGTATTGTTCTGCGTTCGAAGCGGGGTGCATGGCTTTGTTTTGTATCCTGTTTTTTTCGAAAGGCGTCAAAATGTATCAAGCGTTATACCGAAAATACCGTCCCTCCACCTTTGAGGATGTTTGCGGCCACGAGCACATTACCTCCGTTTTGCAAAGCCAGGTGAGAGACAGCAAAACCTCCCACGCCTACCTGTTCTGCGGAACCAGAGGAACGGGGAAGACCTCTTGCGCGAAAATTTTGGCCAAAGCCGTCAACTGTCAGGAGCCTCAAAACGGGAGCCCCTGTAATCGTTGCCCTGCTTGTCTGGGCATCGACAAAGCCTCCATTCTGGACGTGGTGGAAATGGATGCCGCCAGCAATAACAGTGTCGAAAACATTCGAAAACTCTGCGACGACGTGCAGTATCTTCCCACGGAAGTCAACAAACGGGTGTACATCATCGACGAGGTCCACATGCTTTCCGTCAGCGCCTTCAACGCTCTGTTGAAAACGCTGGAAGAGCCCCCCGAGCACGTTTTGTTTATCCTGGCAACCACGGACATCAACAAGGTTCCCGCCACCATCGTTTCCCGCTGCCAGCGCTTTGATTTCAGAAGAATCAAGCCCGCCGTGATCATTGAACGGCTGATGCACGTTGCCGCCCTGGAAGGGATGGAGCTTGACCGTGACGCGGCTTCGATCATTGCCAAGATTGCAGACGGCGGAATGAGAGATGCCTTAAGCCTTCTGGAGGCTTGCACCATGGTCAAAGGCATCATCACGCCCGAAGAGATCACCCGCATTCTCGGCCTCTCCGATCGGGAGGTGATCCTCGATCTGATCGAAGCTTGTGCCGCCAAGAACCCTGCCCGAACCATCCATCTGACCGATGAGCTCTATCAAAAAACGGGCGATTTTAAAGAGGTGATCGCCGAGATCCTTAAGCTGTATCGGGACCTGATGGTGTTGAAATTCATTCCCACGCCCGACTCGTTTTTGGAGTGTTATCAGAATGAAGCACAGCGCCTGGCGGAGATTGCCTCCTCCATGACCAAGGACGTTTTGTTGTATCATATTGATATTCTCGAGGAGCTGTTCTCTTCTTACGATAGGATCACCTCGGGAAAGAAAGCAAGCGTGGAGATCGCGTTTTTAAAGCTTTGTTTTGCCGAGCTTTCCGATTCTAATTCCGCTCTTGCGGCAAGGATCGGCGAGATTGAAAAGCGCATTGCCGACGGAGCTTCTCTTGCTTCCTGCGCATCGGTTCCCCCTTCAGAAGAGAAAGCCAAGCCCTCTGCACCCAAGGAGAAAATTTCCCGGGAAAACACGGTTACTCCCGTGGGAAATACAGCTTCCTCCGGGGAGTCAACTCCCGATTATATTCCCGATCTTCTTATTCGCATGCAGGAGGAAAGTCTGATCCGTCCGTATTTGAAGCAGGTGAGGTTTCAAAAGCAAGGGGACACGTTCTTTGTCGTTGCCAGCGGCTTCATCAAAGGAATTTTGGAAACCACCTCCTGTGATACCATCGTGAAACGTCACGTCACGGTGCTGGATCCCCAAATCAAGAACGTTGTGATCACCGAAAGTGTCGCCGCAAACGGCGAAAAATACGGTGATCTGGATAGTTTTTAAAAAAGAAAGGTAGAACGATTATGAAAGCAAGATTGCCCGAGGGAATGGGAAAAGGTCCCGGCAGTATGAACTCTATGCTCAAGCAGGCTCAGAAGCTCCAGGAGGACATGGCAAATCTCCAGGCCGAGCTGGAAGAGCGGGAATATGAGGTTTCCTCCGGAGGAGGCGTTTGCAAGATCGTCATTAACGGCAAGAAGCAGATTCAAACCATTACCCTTGATCCTGTAATCGTGGATCCCGATGACATGGAAACCCTTCAGGATATCATCGTGGCAGGCGTGAACGAGGCCATCAAACGCGTGGAAGATGAATCCGGCGCCGAAATGCAAAAGCTCACCGGCGGCTTGAATCTTCCCGGTCTTTTCTGAGTATGTACGAATACATTCCGTCCCTTGAAAAACTGGTGGACCAGTTTCGCCATTTGCCCGGGATCGGCTATAAAACCGCCGTTCGCCTGGCCTTCAGCGTTTTGGATATGGATGAGATCAAGGCCAGAGATTTTGCCCAAGCCATTATCGATGTTAAAAGCAAGGTGTGCCGTTGCCGCTCCTGCTGTGATATCAGCGAAACGGAGGTTTGCGACATTTGCTCCGACGACAGGCGGGATCCCTCTCTGATTTGTGTTGTGGAGGGGAGCAAGGACATCGGGGCTTTGGAACGGATCAATGAATATAAGGGATATTATCACGTTCTCGGAGGGCTTCTCAGTCCCATGGACGGCATCGGCCCCGACCGTTTGAACATCAAACAGCTTCTTTCTCGCCTTACCCCCGAGGGAGGAGTGGAAGAGGTCATTTTAGCTTTGAATCCCAGCGTGGAGGGGGAGGCCACGGGAATGTATCTTTCCCGTCTGATCAAGCCCCTGGGAATCCGTGTCACACGCTTGGCTTACGGTTTGCCCGCCGGGGGAGAACTGGAGTACGCCGATGAACTGACTCTGTTCCGCGCCTTGGAATGCCGCCAGGAAATCGATTGATTTTTTCCGCTTTTGTCTTTTATGAAAGGAGGAGCTATGATCTCTTCAAATAAAAACTCTCGCGTTCCTTTGGTGATTCTCGCTTTGCTGTTCGTGGCTTTCACCCTTCTTGTGATGACGGTGGACGTCCGTCCCATCGGTCCCGAAGGGAGCATGGTGGGCTTTTCTTCCTTAAACGGCGCCTTTCGGGATGCGTTCAAGGAGAACCTCCTCCTGTATGAGATCACGGAATATCTGGGAATCGCGGCCATCCTGGTTTTGGCGGCCTGGGGAGCGTCTGGACTTTTTCAGTGGATCAAGAGAAAGCATCTTTTGAAGGTTGACCCCCAATTGCTAGCCTTCGGAATCACTGTGATCCTTGTGTTGATCTGTTACGTGTTTTTCGAGATCTTTGTCGTCAATATGCGACCGATCCTTGGGGAAGACGGATTGGAGGCTTCCTATCCTTCCTCTCACACCATGCTGGCGCTTTCGGTGTTCTCCTGCTCCCTGTCCTGCTTGAAACGCTACATAACGAAGAAGCCGCTTCGTGTTTTTTGCTGTGTTCTTGTTCTTGCGGCAATGGCGCTGATGATTTTCGGCCGTTTGTTCTGCGGCGTTCACTGGCTTACCGACATTGTGGGCTCCGTTCTTTTAAGTGCCGCTCTGTATGAAGTCTATCTGTACTTGTCCTGTATACTTTGTGATAAATGCAAACAATGAGAAAGAAGCCGCCCTTGTGGGCGGCTTCTCTTTTCTTTTTTTGCCTTAGTGGTCTTCGGCTTCGATGATATTGTCTCTTTCTCTGAAGAGAAGGGAGATGCACCAAAGAGCGCACAGACCAACCAAGGAAAACACGATTCTTGCGATCACGTTGCTGGATCCTCCGCAGATCCAGGAAACGATATCAAATTGAAACAGACCGATGCTGCCCCAATTGATACCCCCGATGATCAGAAGAATCAACGCAATTCTGTCTAACATTGGATAACCATTCCTTTGAAAGTATAGCGCAAGATCTCGTTTTGCGCAATCTTAATATCCCCCAAAGGCGGTTTTTTATTCGGATCGGTTCAAGAAATCTCAATCAGATCGGAGAAATGGTTAAAATCAACGGAAGGATAACGTTCTTTGTCAAATTCCGATACGGTGATCTTGCCGAAAACCGATTTTGCCCAAATGCTGTTTGTGGAATCGCTGTAGAGACTAAATTCGTTTTTGTTGTTGTCGATGTCAAAGGGAGAGATCGCGCCGGAGGTGTTGGACAAACGAAGTTGATACTCGTCCTTGCCCCGGGCGGTGAGAACCGTAATGTCTCCAACGGAGGTCTGCAAATTTGTTTTTTGCTGATCGATAAGAGCGTAGATCTTTCCGAAGGTCACGTTGATATCGCTCTGCAGGTACGTGTTTTCACGGATGATCACGTCGCTGAAGTTTCCCTTCACGTTCAAGGTAGAAGTCAGCACGCAGTCGGCCACATCAACCTGCCCAAAGGTGTTCTCAACATAGAGCTCGGAGCAAAGGATCTCCTTGGCACTTACGTCGCCCACCTCGCATTTCACGTTCAGAACCCCTTTAAATTCCGCAGGGTTCAAATAAAGGGTGGTCCTTCGCTGGGAATTTGCGTTGCCGGAGGAGCGGAACAATTGGCGCAGACCGTTAAAGCCCATCCCGTCGTTGCTGATCTCGATTCCCATAAAGCCAACGGAGGAATCTTCTTTCACGGTGACCGTGCCGTTTTCAAACTTGCACACAATGTTGTTCAGATCCGACTGGTAAAATTCCACTCGGCTTTCTCCGTCCGTGGGAAGGATCACAACGTCTCCCACCAGGGAAGACAGTTCAATCTTTTTCACGGGATTCTCGGCGGTAAAGCCCAATTCGGCAAAGGTTTTGGTAAAATCACGAATGTTGGAGGTGCGGCCGGCTTGCCCGGAATAAATGTCCGTTCCGCTTGCCGTGGTATAAATGAGAGTAACTAAGGTAAGCAAAAGCCCGGCGCAAAATAAGATCAAAGCGGAGATCAACATGGAAATCGCTGTTTTTTTCATTTTTTGCCTCCTTTGCTCCCGTAGAACAGTTCGTAGAAAAAGGCGAAACTGAGTCTGCCCAAATGAATCACCTTTTTCACCGCAACGGGGAGAACCCCAATGAAGAGCTGATAGACCAGTGCCGTAACGGCAACCACGATCGCCACCAAAACCGTGCCCAAGCCAAGCTCAATTAAGGCAACGGGAACACTCGTAAAAAAGCTGATGATCGCGTAAACGATCTCCACAACGGCAAGAAGGATCAGAGCGGCTTCCAGTGCAAGCATCAGCGCGGCACAGAGAACGATCCCCGCCATCGCGCCGAGAAAAACAAGCACGATCGCCAGAGCCAAAAAAACAAAGACGGGAGAGAAAAGGATGGAAAGAACCGTTTTTCCCTTTCTTCTTTGGCTGCCCCTCAGCTTCATTTTGTCAAGGATCTGATTGGCAATCCCGGGGCGGGAGTGAGCGGGCTCGCTCTTTTTTTGAGGGGGTTGAGCCGCGGAATCGGAAGGAGAGGTCTTGTCGTCAAACACTTTAACGTCGTCGTCCTTTTCTTCGGGAGGTGCGCTTTCTTCGGAAGAGAAGGCTTCTTCCGCTGCGGCTTCCTGAGGAGGATCGGCGTCAAGCCGAAGCTTATGATACTCCGCCTTCACCCGCTCCATCACGGCATCAAGATCGCCGAAGCCTTCCACGATCTTTTCCTCTTCGTCTGCGCTGTTGGCTTTTAACAGTTTGCCTTCGTAAAACAAAACCAAGGATTCGAGATCCTGCGGGCGCATAAAGTTCCCCTTGGATTTCAAAAGTTCAATAAATTCATTTCCGGTCATATCATCACCACTATTGATTCAAAATATGTTGTAAAACATTATCTCACAAAATTGTAAAAAATTCAACATTGTTTCGGCGCTTTGGCGTT
>JAZNGI010000164.1:0-3745 GCA_045576375.1 Eubacteriales bacterium | reverse complement strand
CCCTAAGCCTTGCGGCCCAAGGAAAGTTTGCCTTTTTCGTTGTTCAATTTTCAAGGTCCGTTGCGCCGTCGCTCTCAGCGGCGACTCGCTTATTATATCACACCCTTCTTCCTTTGTCAAGAGGTTTTTTAAAACTTTTTTTCGTTTTTTTAACCCCTCCCGAAGAGTGCTTGCATATTATATCCTATCTCCCTCCCTTTGTCAATACCTTTTTTAAAGTTTTTTGGAATTTTTTGAGTTTTTTTCTGAAACCTCTTGGCATTTCCCTTCTATAGGTATATAATCAAAACACACCCCCATGATATAGTATATAATAAAAAAGGATGAAACGATGCTTCACCGGGTCTTCAGCGCCGACGCGCACAAAAAAAGTGAATATTTCTTTGAGAAGATTCGAAAACTCCTCACCGACGGAGAGCGGATCTTTCTGATCGTTCCCGAGCAAATGAGCGTGACTTACGAGTCTGCCCTTGCTTCCTTTTGCCCGCCCTCCTTTAATTTTCACCTGGAAGTTTTGAATTTCTCCCGACTTCCCAATCGCGTGTTCCGCGAAGTGGGCGGGCTGAGCTTTCGTCCCGTGAACCCCACGGGAAAGCTTTTGCTCCTTTCCCGCGCCCTGAAATCTCTGGAGGGCGAGTTGCAACAGATCAGCCTGTGCACCGACCGTCCCGCCGCTGTGGAGCGCATTGCCGCCCAGTTAAGGGAGTTTGAAGATTTCGGCGTGACGCCCGACCAACTGGAGGAGCTGGCCCGTCAAGCAAAAAAGGAAGGTAACCTTGCCCTTTTTCACAAATTAAACGATCTTGCCGCCATTCACCGACGCTACCGCGAGCTGATGGAGGCTTCCTTTGACGACGGAGTTTCGGAATTTCGACGTCTTTGCGAGGTGCTGAACAGCCATCCCTTTTTTGAGGGCTCATATATATTTATAGAAGGTTTTTACGATTTTACCGCCGATCAGTACGCCCTGATGCGACGAATGGCCGTGCAGGCAGAGGAAATGTACGTGGGCTTTTTCGCCTCTTCCCGGGATCTGGATGGGGACGGATTTTCTCTGCGGGCGGCCAACGCTGCGAAAAAAATTGCTCTGATGAGCGACAGGGAAAACCTTCGGGACGTGTTTCTCCCCGAAAGCGAGCACATCCCCCCCGAGCTTTCCCATTTGAGCCGCCACCTGTTTTCCGACCGCAGCGTGTACCCCCACGCCTGCGACGCGCTGCATCTGACCCGTTGCCGCAGTGCCTACGACGAGGTGTGCCACATTGCCTCCACCATCCGAAGATTGGCAAAGGACGGAACGCCATACTCCCGCATGGCCGTGAGCTTTCGCAACGATCCCGTGTATCCCCGCCTGTGCCAAAGCATCTTCCCCCGCTACGACATTCCCTGCCATTGCGCCGTGACGGAAAGCGCCGCCCACAGCCCCGTTTCCCAACTGATCCGCCTGGCCTGCCGAATGGCGGCGGGAGATCTGCGCCTGAACACGGTGCGAAAATATTTAAAGACCGGACTGACTCCTCTCAGTACCGAGGAGAGCTTTCTTTTGGAGGATTACGCCCTTACCTGGGAACTCAACGGAAGCCTTTGGCTTGCCCAAGGGGATCTGGTGATGCCCCCCCAGGGCTACGGCGCCCCCGACTGCCAAGAGCAACGCCTGCTTTTGCAGGAGATCAACCGTTTGTGCCGCCTGGCAATGGCGCCGCTGATCCGCTTAAAAGAAAGCTTTCGACAAAACACCGCGGGGGAAAAACTGCGGGCCCTGGGCGTGTTTTTAGAAGAAGTGGGTGCCCAAG
Organism: Eubacteriales bacterium; assembly: GCA_045576375.1. GTDB lineage: Bacteria > Bacillota > Clostridia > Oscillospirales > SIG627 > SIG685. The sequence continues at coordinate 1,952 of JAZNGI010000164.1, read as the reverse complement.
GCAAGACGGCCGAACAAGCCCGCGTTCTGCGGGAAGCCGGGGAATTTTCCCAAGCTGACCAGCACATCACCTTATGGAACACCCTTTTGGACGCCCTGCGGCAGTTGGATCTTACCGCGGGGGATCTTGCCGTGACCCCGAGGGAATTTTGCGACTGGATCCGCCTGGCCTTGAGCGGATGTGAACGGGGAAGCCTCCCTCCCGCCCCCGACTGCGTTCAGATCGGAGAGGCCTCCTTTATGAGAAATACGGGGATCGACGTATTATTCGTTCCCGGACTTAACGCGGGGATCTTCCCTCCCGACGATAAGCCCGCGGGGCTTCTTTCTCCCAACGAACGAAAGCTTTTTCAGCGATATTCCGTGGAGCTTTCCGACAGCCTTCGGGACGGCGGGGTCAACGAATATTTTCTCTTTGACCAACTGCTTCGCGCCCCCTCCCGCCGCCTGTACTTAAGCTACCACGAAAAGAAGACCGCCGCCTCCGCTCCCTGTGCCCCCTCGGTGTTCGTGGCGGGAATTCGGGAGATTTACCCCTGTCTTGAAGAGGAGTTTTTCGATCCCGAAAGCGCCCTTCCCACCTGCAAGGAGGAGGCCTTCCGCTATTACAGCGCCCATTACGGAGAGGAATCAGAGCTGATGGAGGTGCTTAGGGATTACTTTGACGAGGATCCCCGCTCTCTTCCCTTGAGAACCGCAAAGCAATTTGCCGACAGCAAGCTTGAATTGGCCGAGCCTCCTTTTGCTCCCTCTCAGTCGGTGGCCATGACCCAATCCCGCCTGGAGCAATACACCCTGTGCCGATATCGTTACTTCGCGCAATACATGCTCAAGCTCTCCTCCCGCCCCACGGCCTATCCCAACGCCATGGAGGAAGGAACGATGGTCCACGGACTGCTGGAGCGCTTCTTTGCTTCTCTCTACGCTTCCCATGAAAAGCCCGACCAACTCTCGGAGGAAGAGATCGACCGTCGGGTGACAGAGCTGTGCCGAGAGCACTTTTCCTCCTGGGAGACAGAACAGCCGGCGGATCGCAACAAGCTTTCTTATTTGGTGGATCGCGCGGCGAAAAGTCTGGGCTACGTGGTGAGAAACCTTATCAAGGAATTCTCCCAATCCAAGTTTGTCCCCGTGATGTTTGAGGCCAAGCTTCCCGGAGATCTGCCCCCCTACACCCTTCCCTTGCCCGACGGATCCGAGTTGAGACTGTACGGAAAGATCGACCGCGTGGATCTTTTCACCGCCGAAGATAACACCCGCTACGTTCGGGTGATCGACTACAAATCCAGCCCCAAGGAGCTTCGCCTGCAGGACGTTTACAACGGTCTGAACCAGCAAATGCTTATCTATCTGTTTGCCCTCTGGCAGGGGGGTGTCCCCGTGAACGGACAGACGGCGCAAGTTTTGCCTGCGGGGATCCTCTACGTTCCCGCCAAGCGCCCTCAATTCAGCGCGGATCGGGGCGAAAAAAATGAGATCGAAGCCAAGCTGACCCAAAAGATGCAACGGCGGGGCTTGGTTCTCAACTGCGACGAGGTGAGAAACGCCATGGAGGAAGGATGCGCAGGCTTCTTTCTTCCCAAGCAGAACCCCGACCGCTACCTTGCCACGCTGGAGGAATTTTCCACCCTCCAACGGCACACGGAAAAACTGCTGAGAAAGACCGCCGCCGCACTGAAGCAAGGAAAGATCTCTCCCGATCCCTTTGCCTCGGGTTGCAACAGCTGCAAGAACTGCCCCTACCGCGCGGTGTGCAAATTTGAATCCCGCCCCACGAAGCGTTACGAATACTTTGACAACAAGCAGGACGTGCTGCAGGCAATGAAGGAGGACGAGCAATGAATTGGACCGAAAAGCAAGCAGCCGCCATTGCCGCCAAGCCTTGCACCCTCCTGGTGTCCGCCGCGGCGGGAAGCGGAAAGACCGCCGTGCTCACGGAGCGGATCGTGGAAA
>JAZNGI010000163.1:0-4817 GCA_045576375.1 Eubacteriales bacterium | reverse complement strand
GGGATTTTTTCATTTGAAGAAGCGGTGTCCCTCCAAGGCAAAGCAGAAGGTGAGATCGTCTTCAAACCACTTTGCGGAGGTGGGATTGGCGTAGACAGGGTCGTAGAAATATGTGGCTCCGTTGGAGTTATACTCTCCGATCCCGGTCAAGACCTCGCGGACTGCCTGTTTGGTCACTTCATCGGGGGGACGTTTTTTTGTGTAATAATTTTTAATGGTGGTGAATTGGCGGGGCGCGGTGAGCACCTCCTTCACCGAATTGGGAAAATGGCTGTCCGCAACACGGTTGAGGATCAGCTCCGCTATGATCTTTCTGTGCTTGAGCGTGCCGTCGGTCTCCCTCTGGATCACGCACTCCATCATGTCCACTTCCTCTAAAGTGAGTGTGATGCCCGCATAAGGCCCGGAAACGATCTCCACCTTAGTGGAGGTGATGAGAGCGTTTCCTACCCTCTCGGGAATTTCGTATTCATCTTCCCACAAAACCGACTGGCTGTTTTCCTCCGGAGCTTCGGCGTTCATGTTTTGCAAAACGCCTTCGTTCTCAGACTCAGCGGCACTGTTTTCCAGTTGCGCATAGAAGCCGCCGATGGAGGAATACATGAAACTCATATCCCTGGAAACCGCAGTTGTTGCGGTTTTTTCCGGAGAGGGAAAGATGAAATACAACAGCAAAAAGATCATCTGCGTGATAAGCTTAATGCCTTGCATAAAAAACAAATACTCCTTTTTTACGGTAATATTCAATTTGCTTTGTTGTTTTGCCGTTATATTATATACAACTTTGTCCAGGCTGTCAAGTAACAAAAAACAATAACACAAATCGCTAAGAACCGCTTGATTAAGCCATTTTTCGGCCACATTTCTACATTATCACAAAACTTTCGGCGCCAAAATTTCGTAACACCCACAGAAAATATTGTAAATTATGGTGTATAATTTTGTGCATTATTATAGTTTATTGTAAACCAAAAAATAAATTGCTCTATCTGAGTATATGCCACAGACAGAGCAATTTATTCTAAATAAGGAAAATTATTCTTTGAGCCGTGCAACGGTCACGCCGCTGTCCCCTTCGCCGTACACTCCGGGGCGGCTGGAGCGGATGCGCTTATCCTTTTTAAGAAAGGCATTCACTGCGTTTCTTAAAGCTCCCGTTCCCTTTCCGTGAATGATGGTGACCTGTTCCAGGTTGCAAAGAACGGCATCGTCCAGATATTTATCCAGCAAAAACAGCGCATCGTCCGCCAATTCCCCCCGAAGATCGATCTGAGGGCTGATGGCGCTTCTGGGAGAGGAAGAGGTGCGGCGCAGTCCCTTCCCTGCGGATTTTGACGACTTTAATTGGGTGATCAACCGCAACTGAGAGATCTTCAGCTTGGTGCGAATACTTCCCACGAGAACCACCGCATCCTTGGCGCTGAGTTTTTCCACAACGCCTTCCTTCCCCGTGTTGGCAAGAAGAACCCGATCCCCCTCCTTCAAAGGCCTGGGAAGAACGTAATCCCCGTCTTGCTCTTCCATGACCGTAAGAGAATCCACGCCGGATTCCACGCCCCGAAGCTGCCTGCGGATCTCGTCCCGTTTCTGAGCCATATCCACGTCCATTAGCTCCCGCTCCTTGCGGTTCTTCAGACTCTGCAGCTCCTTGAACACATCGTCGCTGACCTTTTTGGCGCTCATGATCAAGCGGGACGCTTCTTTTTTGGCTCGCTCGGTTTCCTTTTCGGCAAAAGCAAGGAGCCGTTCTCTCTCGGCAACGGCGCTGTTGCGCAGGTGCTCGGTCTCTTCCTTTTGCTTTCTGGCTTCGTCCCGAAGCTGCTCCATTTCCAGGCGGTCTGCCTCCAATTGATCGATCACCTGCTCAAAGCGCAGGCTTTCGGAGCTCATCAATCCCGATGCCTGATCAATGATCCCGTCTTGCAGCCCCAAGCGTTTGGCAATGAGGAAGGCGTTGGACCGACCGGGGGTGCCGATAATGAGACGGTAGGTGGGGCCAAGGGTGTTCACATCAAACTCACAGGAAGCGTTCTCCACCCGCTCGGTCTGCAAAGCATAGCTTTTCAGTTCCGCGTAATGAGTGGTGGCAAGGATCTTGGCACCCTTCTTTCTCACGTGCTCCAGGATCGCCACCGCGAGAGCGGCGCCTTCCACGGGATCCGTGCCTGCTCCCAGCTCGTCAAACAGACACAGAGAGCCGGCGGAAGCGGTGTCGATCATATTCACGATGGTCACCATGTGAGAGGAAAAGGTGGAAAGGGATTGCTCGATGCTCTGCTCGTCGCCGATGTCGGCCAGAATGTCGGAAAACACGCAGGCCACGGAGCCTTCGGCAACGGGAATGTGCAAGCCCGTTTGCACCATCATGGACAGCAGGCCCACCGTTTTGAGAGAAACGGTCTTGCCCCCGGTGTTGGGGCCTGTGATCACCAAGGAATCAAAGTCAAAGCCCAGGTTCACGTCAATGGGAACCACCCGATTTTTATCTACCAAGGGATGGCGGGCACGGTCAAAACGCAGGCGGAAGCCTTCATCCAACAAAGGCTCCACGCTTTCGGTGCGCCAGGAATATTCCGCCTTGGCAAAGATCACGGAGAGCTCGGTGACGTTGAAATGGTTGAGGCTCAGAGCGTCGCCAAAGGCTTCAACTCCGGAAGAAAGCAGGCGGAGGATCCGTTCGATCTCACGGGTCTGCTCGTTTTCCAGGATGCGGATCTGATTGTTCAGTTCCACCACGGAGGCGGGCTCGATAAACACCGTGGATCCGGAGGCGGAGGTGTCGTGGATCATGCCCTTTACGGCGTTTTTATACTCCACCTTCACGGGAAGCACGAAGCGTCCGTTGCGGGTGGTGATGATATTCTCCTGGAGAAAGCCGCCCATGGAGCCGGAAATGTATTTTTGGAGGTTCTCACGGATCTTCAGATGGGAGGAATTGATCTTCTTGCGAATGGCGTAAAGCTCGGGGCTGGCATCGTCGGCGATCTGTTCCTCGTTGAGGATGATCCTGCGGATCTCGCTTTCCAGTTCCTTATGAGGCAACAAGCGGCAGAACAGGGGTTTGAGAGAATTTTTTTCCTCCATTTTGTCCCCAAAGGCTCTCACAGAGGAAGCACTGGCTAAAAGGGAGGCAATGCGCAAGAGCTCCGCGGGAGTCAACACCGCGCCTTTGGCGGCGCGGGACAGAATGTCGGGAACGGTGGTGTGGGTGTACAGCGAGGGCTTTTTCCCCACGGAGAGCAGTTTTTTGGCATCGCCGGTCTGCTCCAGGGCTTTTGCCACCCAGCTTCTGTCCGAAGAGGGAGAAAGAGAGAGGATCTTTTCCTTTCCGCTTTCCAATTCACAGCAATCCCCCACCTGAGAAAGGATACGGTCAAACTCCAGGGTGCGGATGGCTTTCTTAAAATCGTTCATTGTTTCATCAACTCTTTTGTTTCTTTATAAAAATCCAGGGTGTCGTAGCTTCGTTCCAACTGACTGAGAAGAAACTTCTCACACACCCGGCAGAAGCTTTTCAAAAGTTCTTGGGGAACGGTGACGGCATAGGCGCTCTTCTCATCGCATTCCACGCTTCTCTTCATCAGCGCCACACAGTCCCTCTCCAGGCGCAGGCGCCCTTCCCAATGGCAGTCTGCACAACGCAGATCCCCCTCAATGGGATCAAAAAACGAAACGGCAAGCTCGCCCGACAAAGCGCCGCAGGAGGCACAGCCGTCCAACAAGGGAGCGTAGCCCAAAGCAGTGAGAAGGCGCAGTTCGAAGACCGCCTTGATCAGATCGGGATCCCGATCCTTTTTCGACAGAACGAACAGAGCGTTCACCAAAAGCTTCAGCACCTGAGAAGAGGTTTCCCGATCGTACACGGTGTCCAAGCTCAGCTGAGCAAAATATCCCGCCAGAGCAAGGCGCGAAAGATCGCATCCCCGACGGAGAGGATAATACAAGGGAGAGGATCGCACCAGATAGGCGTGATCCCCGTTTTGACGGATGACAAATTCCGAATAGGTGTACATAGCGCAGGCGGCGGCGTTTTTGCTTCTCAGAGAGTTGATGCCGCAGGCCTTGAAGAACAGTTTTCCGTGTTCCTCGGTGATCACGGTGATCAGACGGTCAAAATCGCTGTATTTGACGGTTTTGACCACGATTCCTTTTACGGTGAGAAGCATCAGTCTTGTCCGGCAAAGCCGAAGTTATTCAAAAGAACCTCATTATCTCGCCAGTTCTCTTTCACCTTGACCCAAAGATCCAGGTTCACCTTCACACCGAAGAAGGCTTCCAGATCCTCTCTGGCATAGGTTCCCACCTTTTTGAGCATGGAACCGTCTTTGCCGATGATGATCCGTTTGTGAGATTCCTTTTCGCAATAGATCTCGGCGCGGATCTTCAAAAGGTGGCCGCGCACGTCCTCGAAGGCTTCAATGACCACGGCAATCCCGTGGGGGACCTCCTTATCCAACAGGCGCAGCAGCTTTTCCCGAACGGTTTCCGCGGCAATGACCCGCTCGGGCTGGTCGGTGATCATATCCGAGGGGAAGAACCAATCTCCCTCGCTGATGAAGGGCTCCAGCTCTTCAAAGATCACGTCGATATTCTCTTTTTCCATAGCAGAGATGGGGATCACCGCGGAGAATTCATAGGCACTGCTGAACAGGGAAATGGTGCGGGGAATGATCTCGCCCTTGAACGCATCGCATTTGTTGATAAGAAGGATCACGGGCTGGCCCGAAACTCGAAAGCGCTCCAGCATCTGTTTTTCTGCGGGATGGATCTCCTCCTCCGGCTCCACCACGAAGAGAATGCAATCCACATCGGTTACG
>JAZNGI010000162.1:0-2519 GCA_045576375.1 Eubacteriales bacterium | reverse complement strand
ATTTGAAAAAGCTTCTCCCGGTCTTGCGGAGAAATGGGACATCAAGTTCCATAGCGCAGACGTGAAATCCATGGCGATTTCCAATGTGCTTGACGGCATAGATCCGACCTATATTGTGGTTTGCCTCGGAAACGAAACGCTCAATCTGGAAACGGCTATCTACATTCGCCGCAAGTACGGCATTGTAGACGGTCTGCCTCATATTCATTCTCTGATCGACTATAAGAGAATCGAAGAGCAGATCACACCGAATCTCTGTGTTTCGGATTGGAAATACAACACCGAGCATCGCAAGTTTGAAAGCACGCCGATCTGTTCCTTTGAGATCAAAACCTTCGGCAGCTACGAGGACACCTACAAGGGATTGCGCATCGGCGCATCCTACCGAGACTGTCTTGCTGTTGCGGTGAATGCCGCTAACCGTGGTGTTACGGCGGTAGACAGAGAGTATAATGCTGAATGGCTCACCGACCTATACAACCAAGTTGATTTTTACAAGGACTATTCCGACGCCTTTGCGGTATCCATTCCCTATAAGCTGTGGCTTCTCGGTCTTGAGCTTGTTGATGACGGAGATGGCGATGTTTCTGTGCTGGAAGATGTGCTTTGTGCAAACATTGACATACTCCACAAGCATGAAAACCGCCGCTACGAAGCCTTTATGCGCAGTAAAGGCTGGACGCAGATGATGCCCGATGATGTCAAAAACGGCAGAATGGGCAGTAAGCTTCAGAAGAAGCACGCAAGAATCGATCCGCAGTATACTAAGGTGCTTGAAGAGATGACAGGACGGGATTTCTCCAAGGAGGACGTTCGTTCCATCAGGAACCTTCCCACGATCATTCGCATCGCAAATGCTCTTTACGGTAAAAACTACTCGGCAAGGATAAAGGAGACGGAAAAATGAGCGATGCCGAAAGCAAAATATTAGAGAAAATTTATGAAGATTGCTATAAAAGATATGACTACGAGAGTGTACTAAAGATCCTTGACAAGCAGGAGCAGAACCCCGCCCTTATCTTCAGTCTTATTGCCAATCTCCCGCCCAATCTTCGGTCTTTGGGAAGATATTTCGTTGTAACACCCGAGGAAGAGCAGGCTTTTATCAGAAAGCACGAGCTTCGTGCCGTTGGCTGTTATCAGAGCGGACTTGAGAAAAACTACGAAATGCTGAGACAGTACAAGGAGACTGGAGTAGAGCCCGAGGATTTTGGTCATCTTGTCATGACGGTTGACAAGGATGGAAACCCTAAAAGAACGCGTGTGGTTGACGTTGTGGACGGAAAACCCGTATTCGAGGATGGATGCCAAATCCGGATGATCGACAGAAAAATGAATACGATCGACTCTTTGTTAAATGACCTGCACGAATGGCTGAAAAAGGACGGAACCTTGCAGGAAAAGCTGGATAAGGCTACGAAGCTGAAGGAGCAAGGCCCGCTTGGTGCGCAAACACCTCCAAGCCCCAATTACGATCTGGGCGGACTGAGCGGCGGACAGCTTGATGCGGCGGCATGGCAAAATTACGCTATCGAAATGGGTATGGTCAGAACGGTCAATTACGACCATGCTTTGGAAGAATTGATCGAGAAGTTAAAAGAATGTATTGAATTTTACGAAAAGGCAACAAGTATCGTTTAATCGATTGTAAGGAGGAAGAGATTATGGGAAGATGTCCGAGATGTGGCACAGATACAGGACCTATGGGTGGATTATGTGCTATGTGTAATGCAAGAGAACGGCTTTTGCGGGATGCAGAGCAACGTGACGCTGCTAAGCGAAGTGAACAGGATAGAGAAAAAAAGAAAAATTCAAGCGGATATAAAGCCCCGTCCGCGCCAATGGATCCGAAGGTCGCCACGGTGATCTGTGTTATTCTGGCGATTGCGTTGGTGCTCGGTGTGATTTGGCTGGTTATGCACATCTACAACAATAACGCTGCAAATATGGTGATGGAAGAGATCACCTCAACCTATAGTGACAATGGCTCTGACATTGCTGCATTGGTTCTTACCCGTGAGGATAATAAAACAAACTGGTCTATCAGCGTCACCGACTACAAAAAAGGCTTTTTCGGCACCTTGTTTAAGCTGAAGGGAAACACCGCAAAAATTGAGCGATATCTGCAAAAGGACGGCACGGAGGTTATTGCTTTCGAATTTGACGGATACAACTTTGACACAGGACTTAAGGGCAAATACTACATTGTCACGATTGAAGGAAAGATATCGGTTATCGATGATAAGGCAGAACTGATCTATCAGGAAGGCTCTGAATTCTTTGATACCAACTATCTAAAACTCAAAGCGCTTACTTTCGATGCTATTTTATCTCCGCTTACCGAAAAGGTGGTTGGGGATCAATATGGCAGAAACGAACAATATTCCTATATTCTCCAGGCAAACGGTTGGCAGATGGTGGTTGATACAAATCGGGTGACGTTTGCAAACGATACCGATGATCTTTTCACAAAATATGTTGCCGATGTGAGTAATACTGAAAGCAGCTACACCTTTGAA
>JAZNGI010000161.1:0-1513 GCA_045576375.1 Eubacteriales bacterium | reverse complement strand
CCCCCGGGGTTTGGGAGATCCTGCTTTCAAAATTGGCAAAAACGCTTTATTTAAAGAAATTGTACACGCCCAAAACAAAAAGGACGAGGATTATGCAGGGCAAAACGTAGGTCACGTAGCCCCTCATCCACCTTTTTACCTTCAGTCCCTTGCCGGTGTTTGCCTCGGAGACGAAGCTGTCCCAGCCCCAGCCGCGCTTTGAAACAGTGAACAGCACAAAACACAGTGAGCCAAGGGGCAAGAGCACGTTGTTTACAGCGAAATCTTCAATATCCATAATGGTGGAGGTGCCGCCGAAGGGGTGGAAGTCTGAGAAGACGTTGAAGCCCAGCACGCAGGGCAGGGAGAGCACTAAAATGAGCGCAAGGCAGATAAGACAGGTCTTTTTTCTGCCCCAGCCGGTAACGTCCATGGTGCAGGCGATAATGTTTTCAAACACCGCAAAGACCGTGGAGAGAGCGGCAAAGCTCATAAACACGAAGAAAAGGCTTCCCCAGAGACGGCCAAGGGGCATATTGTTGAAAACGTTGGGAAGGGTCTTGAAGATAAGGTCCGGTCCGCTGTCCACGGCAACGCTGTAGGCAGAACAGGCCGGGAAAATGATAAGCCCGGAGCATATCGCAACGAAGGTGTCCAGCACGGCAACGTTTACCGCCTCGCCCATAAGGGCTCTGTCCCGGCCGATATAGCTTCCGAAGATAGCCATAGAGCCAATGCCAAGGCTTAAGGTGAAGAAGGCCTGGTTCATGGCCGCAACGACGACCTTCACAGGCCCGGCTTTAACGAAATTACCTATATTGGGCTTGAGATAGAAGGAGAGCCCCTCTTTTCCGCCGGGGAGAAACAGGCTTCTCACGGCAAGAACGACCATAAGCCCCAGAAGGGCGACCATCATCCATTTTGTAATGCGCTCAAGACCCTTCTGAACCCCGAAGGAGCAGACCGCAAAGCCGATAATGATGACAAGGGCGGTGTAGCCCATGAGCACCCAGGGTGATGAGAGCATATTGTTGTAGACGTCGGCTATGCCGGACGTGTCAAGCCCATCAAAAACGCCCCGGGCGGTGAGAACGAAATATTGCACCATCCAGCCTGCGACGGTGGTGTAGAACATCATGAGAATGGTGTTGCCCGCAAGGGCGGCGTAGCCGTGGAGGTGCCATTTTGTGCCCCGGGGTTCAAGAGCCTGATAGAGCGCCGCCGGGCTCTTTTGGCTTGCACGGCCAAGGGAAAATTCCATCGTCATAACGGGAATGCCCAGAATGGCCAGGAAGAAGAGGTAGATCAGCACGAAGATCGCGCCGCCGTTCTGTCCCGTTACGCTGGGGAATTTCCAAACGTTTCCAATACCTATGGCACAGCCCGCGCTGAGCAAAATGAAGCCAAGCCTGCTTCCCAGTTTTTCTCTCTGCATTGTCTGTTGTTTCCTCCGGGAAAATTTAGCGTCCGTAATATTATAGGAGTGAAGACCGGTTTTGTCAATGGGCGAGGGATAGATCCCTCTTGTTTTGAG
>JAZNGI010000160.1:0-9768 GCA_045576375.1 Eubacteriales bacterium | reverse complement strand
AGCAGCAGTTGAATGCGGTCGTTTTTAAACTTACTGCTTGCTTTGTTGGCAATGGGTCTTGCACTGATGGGAACGATGGTCTCAATGACCTCCAGATTGTTTTCCTTCAGGGTGGTTCCCGTTTCCACAATGTCCACGATCACGTCGGAAAGCCCCAAAATGGGAGCGATCTCAATGGAGCCGTTTAAATGGATAATGTCAATGTCTCTGCCCTGAGAGGCGTAGTAATTTTTCGTAATGCGGGAAAATTTCGTTGCCACCCGAAGGGTCTTTTTCATATCGTCGCAAAACCCCTTTTTGGCGGCCACCGCCATGTTGCACTTTCCGATGTCCAGATCCAAAAGCTCGTAGATCTCGGGCTGATACTCCAGGAGAATGTCCTTTCCCGCCACGCCGATATCCGCCGCGCCCCGTTCCACGTAGATGGCAACGTCGGAGGGCTTGACCCAGAAATAGCGGATGCCGAGCGCTTCGTTTTCAAAGATCAGTTTTCGGTTGGTTTCGCGAATGGCGGGGCATTCAAAGCCCGCCTTTTCAAACATGGCGTACACCTTTTCTCCCAGCCGACCCTTGGGGAGGGCAATGTTAAGCATCTGTTTCAACGAGTTTGGCCCCCTTTGCGTCCAATTTCATCAAGTGGCGGTAGCTGATCTTTTCGGGAATGCTCATCTGCGCCATCACGCTCTTTCCCTGCGCCCGCAGGCTGTTCACACAGGCGTTCACCTTTTCGGGATCCAAGCCCTCGTCGTAAAGCAACAGCGTATCCACGTCGGCTTGTTTTTGAGCATCCTCCAGTTGGTTGAGCAGATCCAGATACACCGCAAAGCCGATAGCACGGGAGGGCTTTTTCATTTTTTCCATCAGCTTGTCGTACTGACCGCCGGAGAGGATACCCGTGGGAATGGAGTTTACAAAGCCCTTGAACACGATGCCGTTGTAGTAATTCATGTCGTTGATCACGGAGAAATCCACGTGGATCATATCTGCAAAGCCCGCGCTTTCCAGCATGCGGCACAGCTTGCTCAGCTCCTCCAGATATTGACGGGAGAAGTGTTCCTTGTTCTTTTCCAGCTCTTCCAATGCCCAAGCGGCACTGCCCGAATGGGACACCAGGCGGCAGAGAAGAGCGGTCTTTTCCCCGTCGGCGCCTTCCTTTTGGCAAAGAGAGCGAATCTCGTGAACGCTCTTTTCGCCGATGCACTTCAACACCGCCGCCCGCGTTTGGCGGGAAAGCTCCAGGCCGTCCAGCAGATCGGACACGATGCCCAAATGGCTCAGATCCAACACGCAGTCGGCGCTGACGGTGCGCAAGCTCTGAGCCGCCAGCATCAGCACTTCGTACAGATGGTAAAGATCCACCGCGCCGATGCACTCCAAGCCAACCTGCATGATCTCCCGAAAGGCGTGGGCGCCCTTGGTCACGCGGTACACGTTTTCATTGTAGAACACCTTTTGCACCTGGTTTTCGGCGTTTTTGCTGTTCTTAATGATGGAGAGGGTCACGTCGGGCTTGAGAGCCAAAAGCTTGCCGTCGGTGTCGGTGAAGGTGATGATGCTGTCGGAAATGAGAAAGTCCTTGTTTCTCACGTACAGATCGTATTCTTCGAATTTGCTCATTTTGTATTGGGTGTAGCCGTACTGACCGTACAGCTCCCGCAGAGCAAAGATCGCTTTTTCTTCGTTTTTTAAAGCAATGTCACGGATGTCCATGGGGTTCTCCTTTGGGATCACTGATTTTCGTCTTCCTGAGAGGGGAGCTTTTCAATGGCGCTCCTGTAGCCGCCGTTGCCGTAGAGCAAGCAACGGTTCACACGGCTGATGGTGGCGGAGCTCACCTTGGTAATGGTGGAAATGTCCTGATAGTTCTTTCCGTTTTCCAAAAGAATGGCAACCTCCAGACGCTGAGCCATATCCCGAATCTCCTTGATGGTGCAGATGTCCTCGAAAAAACGGCGGCATTCTTCCACACTCTCCAGTCTGAGAATGGCTTCAAACAACTGTTCGATGCTCTTGGTGTTCAAATGGTCCATAGAAAGTTTCTCCTTTTTCTTTTGCGGTTGTTTCGTATAATAACACATTACCGTGCGAAAGTCAAGGCTCGGGAGGCGGGTTTTTGAAAGTTTTTTCAATTTTTGTCTTCTTTGTCCTCTCGGTTTGATAAAAGGGGAGGACGGATGTATATTTTACCATACTTTAAAAAGAAAAGAAAGAGGGTTCGAAAAGAAAATGCAGCCGACGGCTTGGGTCGGCTGCTCGTAGCTTATTCCAGCTCAAAGGCGCCCGTGTACAGGCGGTAATAGGTGCCTTTTTCTTCCATGAGCTTGTCGTGGTTGCCCCGCTCGATGATCTGGCCGTGATCCAGCACCATGATCACGTCGGAGTTTCTCACCGTGGAAAGCCGGTGGGCGATCACAAACACCGTTCTGCCCTCCATCAGCTTGTCCATTCCCCGTTGCACGATGGCTTCCGTGCGGGTATCAATGGAGGAAGTGGCTTCGTCCAGGATCATCGCGGGGGGATCTGCCACAGCGGCTCGGGCAATGGCGATCAGCTGGCGCTGACCCTGGGAAAGGTTGGCGCCGTTGTTGGAAAGGGGCGTGTCGTAACCCTGAGGCAGACGGGTGATGAAATCGTGGGCCCCCGCCAGAAGAGCGGCGTTGCGGCATTCCTCGTCGCTGGCGTCCAGCTTACCGTAGCGGATATTTTCCATCACCGTTCCCGTGAAGAGGTTGGTCTCCTGCAAAACGATGCCCAGAGAGCGCCGCAGATCGCTCTTTTTGATCTTGTTGATGTTGATGCCGTCATAGCGGATCTTGCCGTCGGCAATGTCGTAAAAACGGTTGATCAGATTGGTGATGGTCGTTTTTCCCGCGCCCGTGGCACCCACGAAGGCCACCTTCTGTCCGGGCTCGGCGTATACCGACACGTTTCGGAGCACGGGCTTGCCCTCTTCATAGGCAAAATCCACTTCCGTCATTCTCACGTCGCCCTTCAGGGGTACGTAGGTAAAGCCGTTTTCTGCGGGAACCTTCCAGAACCAGGATCCGCTTTTTCCTTGGGCGGGGGAGAAGACGCCGTCTTTTTCCTCACCTCTCACGAGGGTCACCGATCCTTGGTCCTCCTCGGGCTTCTGATCCATCAAACGGAACACTCGCTGTGCTCCCGCCATGGCCATCACGATGGCGTTGATCTGCTGAGAAAGTTGGTTGATGTTTCCCGTAAATTGCTTGGTCATGTTGAGAAAGGGAATCACGATGCTGATGCCGAAAGCCATTCCCGACAAACTCACGTTGGGAACATTCGAAAGGAGCATCAATCCCCCTGCCACCGCCACGATCACGTAGAGCACGTTTCCGATGTTCATAATAATGGGGCCCAGGGTGTTGGCGTAGGCGTGGGCGCGGTAGCTGTCCTCAAACAATTGGCCGTTAATGGCCTCAAACTCTTCTTTGCAGGCGGCTTCCCGATTAAAGACCTTAATCACCTTCTGGCCGTTCATCATTTCCTGAACGAAGCCCTCGGCCTTTCCCATGGAGCGTTGCTGACGAACGAAATATTTTGCCGATCCGCCGCCGATCTTCTTGGAGACCAGCATCATCACCACCACGCCCAGAAGAAGGATCAGAGTCATCCACAGGCTGTAGTAGAGCATCAGAAACAGCACGCTGATCACGATCACGGCCGAGCGCAGAAGAGCGGGGAGGGATTGGCTGATCAATTGGCGCAGGGTGTCAATGTCGTTGGTGTAGTGGCTCATAATGTCGCCGTGTTTGGTAGAGTCAAAATAACGAATGGGCAGATTCTGCATTCCGCCGAACAGCTTACAGCGCATTTTGCTCAGATATCCCTGGGTCACGAAGGCCATCAACTGGGTCTGAGCAAGATTTGCCAGCAGTGCCAGAAGATACATTCCGCCCAGGAAGATCATCATGGGCACGATCTCTTGGGAAGCGCCCGCCCAGTCTCCCGAGGGACTCCAGGTCTCAATGGCGGCAACCACCTTCTGAATGAACACGTCGGGCAGAGCGGCGGTGACGGCGCTGAACAGAATGCACACGATGCAAACGGGCACCAGAACGGGGTAGAAGGAGAAGAGAAGCTTAATGGCACGGAGCAGGGATTTTCCGCCTTCGGCTCCGGGGCCGTGAGGGGGGCGCTTATTCATCGCTTTCGCCTCCTTTGGTTTGCTGGCGGGACACCTCACGGTAGATCTCGCTGGAGGCAAGAAGCTCGGCGTGGGTGCCCGCGGCGCTGACGGCGCCGTCCTCCATCACCAGAATCCGATCCGCGTCCTCCACGGAGGCAATGCGCTGGGCAATGATGATCTTGGTGGTTTCGGGGATGTACTTTTTAAAGCCCGCGCGAATGAGAGCGTCGGTGCGTGTATCCACGGCGCTGGTGGAATCGTCAAGAATCAAGATCTTCGGCTTTTTCAGAAGGGCTCTGGCAATGCAAAGGCGTTGCCTCTGTCCCCCGGACACGTTGGTTCCCCCTTGCTCAATGTGGGTGTCGTAGCCTTCGGGGAAGCTTTCAATGAAGTCGTGCGCCTGTGCCAGGCGGCAAGCCTCCTCCACTTCTTGGTCCGTGGCCTTGGGATTGCCCCACAAAAGGTTCTCCCGAATGGTGCCTGAGAAAAGAAGATTCTTCTGCAGCACCATGGCCACGCTTTCTCTCAGCACCGCAAGATCGTAGTCCTTCACGTCCACGCCGCCCACCTTCACGGTTCCCTCGGTGGCGTCGTACAGGCGGGGGATCAGTTGCACCAGCGTGGTCTTGCTGGAGCCCGTGGCGCCAATGATGCCCACCGTCATTCCCGACGTAATGTGAAAATCCGCATCGGAAAGGGCGAAGCGCTTGGCAGTCTTGGCGTATTTGAAGCTGACGTTTTCAAAATCCACGGAGCCGTCCTTCACTTGGGTCACGGGGTTTTCTTTCTGCACCAGAACGGGGCATTCCTCCAGCACCTCGCACACGCGCTTGGCGCTTTCCGCAGACATGGTCACCATCACGTAGATCATGGAGAGCATCATCAGCGACATCAGAATCTGAATGCCGTATACCAGCATGGAGGAAAGCTGACCCACGTCAAAGCTCTCTCCCCGTCCGGAGATGGCGGCCATAGATCCGGTGAGCATCACCACGATCATAATGAAATACATGCAGAAGTTCATCAGCGGACTGTTGAAGGCAACGATGCGCTCCGCCTTGGTAAAGTCGTCGCGAATGGTGTCGGAGGCGGCGTTAAACTTCTGTTTTTCGTAGTCCTCTCTGGAAAAACCCTTCACCACGCGCATGGCCCGCACGTTCTCTTCAATGGATTCGTTGAGTCGGTCGTATTTCTTGAACACTCTGCGGAAGGCAGGCATTGCCTTTTTCCCGATGAGCAGCAAGCCGAAGGCGAGAATGGGGATCACCACCACGAAAGCGGTGGCAATGGGGCCGCCCATCACGTAGGCCATCACCGTGGAAAAAATGAGCATCAGCGGACTGCGGATGGCGGTGCGGATGATCATCATATAGGACATTTGCAGATGCCCCACGTCCGTGGTCATTCTTGTCACCAGGGACGAGGAGGAAAACTTGTCGATGTTTTCAAAATCGTAGGTCTGAATGCGGGAGAAAAGATCGTGGCGCAGGTTCTTGGCAAAGCCTGCGGAGGCCTTGGAGCAAGTGAATCCCGCAATGCCGCCGAAGCACAGGGACACCAGCGCCAAAAGCACCATCAGAACCCCCGTTTGCGCCACGTCTTCCATGCGGGCGTTGTTTTTAATGTTGTTGACCAGGTCTGCCGTGATAAAGGGAATCAAGGTTTCGATCACCGCTTCTCCCACGATGAACAGGAGAGTGAGAATCGTGGCCCCTTTGTATTCTCTCACACAGGAGGCAAGGCGTTTGAGCATAAGAGCACCTCTTTCCGTGAGTGGGTAAAAATAACAACACTACATTATAACGGAAAGTTCTTCCCAAAAGCAAGCGATTTTTGTTAAGGGGATTTTAACGTTTTTTTAACACCGAACACCGTCGGGGGAATTTAAAGTTTATATTATGTTAAAAAAGTGCACAATTCTTGTTTAAGATTTTATGGTAAAATATTTCCGGTATGGAGGTAGAAAAGTAATGCTCAGTTTAAAGAATATCATAAAAGAATATCCCGCCGGAGACGGCGTGGTGGAAGCGCTGGCAGGAGTCAGCCTGGATTTTCGCAAAAGTGAATTCGTCAGCATCCTTGGTCCCTCGGGATGCGGAAAAACTACTCTTCTGAATATCATCGGTGGTCTTGACCGTTACACTCGGGGAGATCTGGTGATCCGCGGCAAGAGCACCAAGGAATATAAAGACCGGGATTGGGATAATTATCGCAACCATTCCGTGGGCTTCGTTTTTCAAAGCTATAATCTGATTCCCCATCAGAGCGCCCTCAGCAACGTGGAGCTGGCGCTCACTCTTTCCGGTGTCAGCAAGGCAGAACGGAGAAAGCGCGCGGTGAAGGCTCTGGAACGGGTGGGTCTTGCCGATCAGCTTTCCAAAAAGCCCGCTCAGATGTCGGGAGGCCAGGCGCAGCGCGTGGCCATTGCCCGCGCCCTGGTGAACGATCCCGAGATCATTTTGGCCGATGAACCCACGGGCGCTTTGGATTCGGAAACCAGCGTGCAGGTCATGGAGATCCTGAAGGAGATCTCTGCGGACCGTCTGATCGTTATGGTCACGCATAATCCCGAGCTGGCCGAAAAGTATTCCACCCGAATCATCCGCCTGATGGACGGTAAGGTGACCGACGACAGCGCTCCGTTCCGCGAAGAGGAAGAGGAAACAAAGGAGACCTACGCCGCTCACCGCAAGCCCTCCATGTCCTTTTTCACTGCCCTGGGGCTTTCTCTTAACAATCTGATGACCAAGAAGGCCAGAACCTTTCTCACCTCCTTTGCCGGATCCATCGGCATCATCGGCATCGCCTTGATCATGGCCATTTCCCAAGGAGTGGATGCCTATATCAATCGGGTGCAGGAGGACACGCTGTCCAGCTATCCCATTCAGATCCAGGCAGAAAGCGTGGATATGTCTGCCATGATCTCCACTATGATGGGCCTGCGGGAAAACCAGGAGAATCCCTCCCACGAAAAGGATGCGGTGTATTCCAGTCCCGTGATGTATGAGCTGATGAACTCTCTCAACTCCATGGAGACCACCAAGAATAACCTTAAGGATTTCAAGACCTATCTGGAATCCAAAAAGGAAGTCACCGATCTTTATACCAGTGCCATTGAGTATTCCTATGATCTGGATTTCAACATTTACACCAAGGACCCCCAAGGAAAGATCGTCCGTTCCGACGTGCTGCAGATGATGATGGAGCTCTACGGCGGATCCATGGATATGATGGGCTCCTCGGGAATGATGAGCGGCGTTGCCTCCGAAAGTCTTGCCGCCTTCGAGGTGTGGGAGCAAATGCTTCCCGGCAGAGAGGATAAAAACGGCAAAGCCGAGCTGGTCAACCCCTTGCTGAAGGAGCAATACGAGCTGGTCAGCGGAAACTGGCCCCAATCGGAAAACGAACTGGTCCTCATTGTGAACAAGAACAACGAGGTCAGCGACTTTGTGCTCTACGCCTTGGGCTTGAAGAGCCTGGAGGAAATGAAGGCGGATCTGGAAACGGTGGCCAAAGGCGAACAGCTTGATGTGAAGGAGAACCGCTGGACGTACGACTATCTGAAAAGCAAGAAGTTCAAGCTGGCCCTCTCCGCCGACCTGTTCAGCTACAATCCTTCCTCCCAAACCTATACCGATCTCAGCGCCACCGAGGCGGGGCTGAATCTCATCTATAACGGGGAAAACACCATTACCTTAAAGATCAGCGGTATCGTTGCTCCCAACGAGGACGCCACCTCTTCTATGCTTACCGGCTCCATCGGCTACACCGCCGCCCTCACCGATAAGATCATGGCAATGACCGCCGATCGGAAGATCATCAGCGATCAGATGGCCGACAAGACGGTGGACGTGATCACGGGACTCCCCTTTAAGGACAGTGTCACCGAGCTTGAGGACGCCGAAAAAATGCAGAAGGCAAGGGAATACGTTGCCGCTCTCAACGAAGCGGAGAAAGCCGCGCTTTACGTGGAGCTTTTGAGCATCATTCCTCAGGATCTGCTGGATCAGCAGATCGCCGCTACCTTTGCTAATAACACCAGAGAAGCCTTGGAAGCCATGATCGTGGATGCCTACGTGGCTCAGACCGGCACCGAGGATCGCAGTGCCGTGGAGGAAGCCATCCGCTCCATGAGCGAGGAGGATTTTGCCTCCGCCGTGACCCAGATGGTCACGCAGATGGCATCAAGCAGTTACGCTCAAACGATCCAAGCCCAGCTGGGCGCCCTGCCTCAGAATCAGCTTGCCGCCATGCTGGACGCCCACCCATTTGCCGATTCCCAGCTTTTGTACGTGTATGAACAAAAGGTTCCTTCTCCCGTGAGCGATTCCACCTATGAGGAGAACCTTGAACTGCTGGGCTACGTGGATCCCGAGAGCCCCTCTTCCGTGCGCATCTATTCTTCCACCTTTGACCATAAGGATCAGATTGCCGAGCTGATCCGTGAGTACAATCAAAGCGCGGCAGAGGAGGACGTGATCAGCTACACCGACTACGTGGCGCTGATGATGTCGGGCATCAGTACCATCATCAACGCCATCAGCTACGTTCTCATGGCCTTCGTCAGTGTTTCTTTGGTGGTAAGCTCCATTATGATCGGCATCATCACCTACATTTCCGTGCTGGAGCGCACCAAGGAGATCGGCATTCTCCGTGCCATCGGCGCCTCCAAACGGGATATTTCCGGCGTGTTCAACGCGGAAACCTTCCTTGTGGGTCTGTGTGCGGGCGTGATCGGCATCGGCACCACGCTCCTGCTTCTGATCCCCATTAACGCCGTGATCCACGCCGTGACGGACATTGAGATCCTCAATGCGTTTTTGCCCTGGGAAGCGGCTGTGATCCTGGTGGCGCTGAGCATGGTGCTCACCATCATCGCCGGCTTCTTCCCCTCCAAGATCGCCGCCAAGAAGGATCCCGTTCTGGCCCTCCACGCGGAATAAGAGTATAAAAATTCACCCCAAGGGTTCCTTCCCCTTGGGGTGATCTTTTTTGCTTACAGAGCCTCTCCGCGGCTTTCCGTCAGATTGCCCTCTTCATCGTAGCAGGCGTAGAAGATCTCCGTTTCGCCTTCGAAACGATATTCCTCCCGCAGGGCGCCGCTTTCGTAGTAAGTCTTCAAGAAGGAAGTGCCGTCTGCGTACCGCTCCCTATGGGAGACCGGGTTGCCCGCCGTGTCGTAGGCCTTGTAGTAGCCGGAGCCGTCTGCGTTGTCCTCCTGCTCGTACTCCAAAGAGCCGTCCTCGCGGTAGCAGGCCTCGTAGTAGCCTTTCCCCCGGTATCTGGTATACACGCGGGACAGGACTTTGCCCGTCTCTCCCTGTCGGTATTCGTAATCCGTAAAGTAGAAGTTACCGACGGCATCATAGCCCTCTGCGTAGAAGATGACGCCATCCTCATACCGCTCAAGGCGGGAGCTTCCGTCGGGACAGGCGATCTCCTTCTCTTGGACGAAAGGCTCCCCCTCCCCGTATTGGCAATAGCGAACGACGATCTCCTTGCCGTCTTCCTCCAAGCGCTCCAGCCACACGCGGCGTTCCAAAGAGCCGTCCGGCTTGTACTAATAGGTATCGATCTCACGCCCGTTCTCGTCGTAGTGACTGCGGGAGGACAGGGAATCG
>JAZNGI010000159.1:0-6202 GCA_045576375.1 Eubacteriales bacterium | reverse complement strand
GTTGGAAGAAATTCTCCACGTGACCCATTGGCTTTCTCACCTGATTTCTCTGTGTCTGTCCGTTTTATGGAACTTCACCCTCAACCGAAAATTCACCTTTCATTCTGCCAGTAACGTTCCCGTGGCAATGCTCAAGGTGGCGTTGTTTTACGCGGTGTTCACTCCCCTTTCCACCTGGTGGACGGCGGTGTTAACAGGCGAGGGATTTTTGTTAAACCAATACCTGGTGCTGATTTTAACGATGCTCGTTAACTTCATTTTGGAATATTTTTATCAGCGTTTTTTCGTTTTTGGAAAGAGCATCGACACGGCAAAGAAGAAGGAAAGCAAACAATCCTAAGTTTTGGGCTCAGATCTCTTGCGTCACACACGGCGCAAAAAGTGTTTTTTACTTTTTTCACACTTTTTTTACAAAAACTATTGCAATTTGACACATTTTGAGTTATAATCTTGTTAATTTAATCGATCTGTATGAAGCTTGCAGAAAATTGCCGATCCGGCAGCCGAAGGAGTAACACTCTCAGGTGTTCGAAAGAATGAAGACTGTAAGCCGACAGAGCTTTGGAGAATCCCATTGAGTTGGGTGCCGAAGGTGCAAAGCGTGAAGCTAATCTCTCAGGCAAAAGGACAAAGCTAAGTTCCCCTTTCATCCAAGGGGTGAATTTGTTCTTTTCTTGACCGCTTTGCAAAGGCGGTCATTTTTATTATTTTTCAGGAGGAAAAGAAAAATGGATCAGATTATGCAGACCATTGAAAGCATCAACGGATCTGTGAACGGCTTTGTTTGGGGCTGGTTTGGCTTGATTCTGTTGATCGGAACGGGCATTTTTGTGACCTGTGCAACAAAGTGCTTCCAAGTGAGCCACATTGCTACCTGGTGGAAAAACACCATCGGAAGCCTGTTTAAGAAAAACGTGATCGGGCACAGAAAGGAAAAGGGAACCATCTCCCCTTTCCAGGCTTTATGTACGGCTCTTGCCGCAACGGTGGGAACCGGCAACATTGCGGGCGTTGCCGCCGCTATCTGCGTTGGCGGTGCCGGTGCCGTGTTCTGGATGTGGGTTGCCGCCTTCTTCGGAATGATGACAAACTTTGCAGAAAACACGCTGGGTATTTACTTCCGCCGCAAGAACAGCGAGGGAGAATGGTCCGGCGGTGCAATGTATTATCTCCGGGACGGTTTGGGCAGCTATACCTACGAGGATAAAAACGGCAAGTCCGGTTTTAAAAAATTAGGTAAGGTGCTTGCGATTCTCTTCTGTATCTTTGCAATGCTTGCTTCCTTCGGTATCGGTTCCATGGGCCAGGTAAACAAGATCGTTGCCAACGTGGCCGCAGCGTTTGACGTGGAGGCTCTTTCTTCCGTCAACCTGTTTGGCGACGTTTCCCTTTACGAATTGCTGTTGGGCGTTTTGATTATGATTTTAACCGCTGTGATCACCTTGGGCGGTGTAAAGAGAATTGCCAACGTGGCCGAGAAGATCGTTCCCTTTATGGTGGTTCTGTTCGTAGCAGGAAGCATCGTGATCATCGGCATCAACTACAATGCTATTATTCCCGCTTTCAAGGCCATCTTTGTTAACGCCTTCCAGCCTCAAGCCTTTGTGGGCGGCGGAATCGGCGGCGTGATCATTGCTATGACCAACGGTTTCAAGAGAGGCGTGTTTTCTAACGAGGCCGGCCTGGGATCTTCCGTTATGGTTCATTCCAACTCCAGCGTGCGCGAGCCCGTGAAGCAGGGTATGTGGGGCATTTTTGAGGTGTTCGCCGATACGATGATCGTTTGCACCATGACCGCTTTGGTGGTTTTGACCTCCGGCGGTTTGAACGGCGGTGTGTTCAACGCAACCACCGGTGCCGTGGCAGAAGGTTTGAGCGACGCTACCCTGGTTGGCGGCGCCTTCAACGAAGTTTTCTCTTGGGGAAATATCGGCGCAAAATTTGTGGCGATCGCCATGTTCCTCTTTGCCTTCACCACCGTGCTGGGCTGGTCTCATTACGGAAGCAAGGCCTGGGAATACCTTTTCGGTGCAAAGACGACCTTTATTTTCCGCATTATTCACGTGATCACCATTATTTTCGGCGCCGTGCTTTCTTCCTCTTTGGCTTGGGACATTTCCGACACCTTCAACGGATTGATGATGATCCCCAACTTGATCGGCGTTCTGTTCTTGCTCCCCTTGGTAGTTAAGATCACGAAAAACTACGTGGATAGAAAGATTTTAAATAAGGACGTTGCTCCCATTCTTTCCTACGACGAAGCACTTCAAAAAGAAGCAGAAGAACATTTGGAACAGGAAGATTAACAACGAAATCCGCCGATTTTTCGGCGGATTTTTCTTGCATTGGGAAGATAGATATGTTACAATAAAAGATAGAAGGAGGGATACAAATGAATCCATCAAAAAATGAAGCATTGAACACGGTGTCTGCCAAAGGTCAGTTGAAATCCAGCGGCCACGTGACCGTGACGTTACAAGGCGGAGACACGAAGGTGTTGTTTATCGGCAACTCCATTACCCGTCACGCACCTGCCCCCCAGATCGGCTGGCACGGCAACTGGGGCATGGCGGCATCCGCCTTGGAAAAGGATTACGTGCACCAGGTGGTGAAGGGCCTGGAAGACAGAGGAATGAAGGTGGACTTTGCCATTGCGCAAGTGGCGGAGTGGGAGCGCCGATTTGACGAAGGAATCGTTCCCCTGCAGGAGTTTTGCCAGGAGGGTGCGGATTTTTCCGCTGACCTGGTGATCGTTCGTGTGGGAGAAAACATGAAAAAAGATATCATCTCCCAGGGAAAGGCGTATTTTGACCAAATGATCCGTTTCTTTCTCACGAATCCCAAGGCAAAGGTGATCGTGACGGACAGCTTCTGGGAACATCCCGTTCGGGATCCCTTCATTCAGGAGATCTGCCGGGAACGGGGCTATACCTTCTGCCACATCAGCGACCTGGAAAAGGACAAAGACTGCATGGCTCTGGGGCAATTTGAGCACAAGGGTGTGAGCGTTCATCCCAGCGACCTGGGAATGGCCCGCATTGCCGAACGTATACTGGCTTGCATTTAAAAATTGCATACATAAAAGATGCTGTCCGAAGACGGACAGCATCTTTCGTTTAGCCTTGCTGAAGCTTTTCTTTTGCTTTTGCCTTGGCGCGAAGCTCGTTGGAAAGGATCTTCTTTCTCAAACGCAGGGACTGAGGGGTGACCTCCAACAGCTCGTCGTCTGCAAGAAATTCCAGGCATTTTTCCAATCCCATCTGACGGGGAGGAACCAGGATGAGCGCCTCATCGGCACCCTTGGAACGAATGGCGGTGAGATGCTTCTTTTTGCAGCCGTTCACCACGAGATCCTTCACGTCGTTGGATTCTCCGATGATCATTCCCTCGTACACCTCGGTGGCAACGCCGATAAAGAGAGCGCCGCGCTCCTGGCAATTGAACAGGCCGTAGGAAGTGGTGGTGCCGTTTTCCCAGGCCACCAGGGACCCGCGGGATCGGGGGGCAAGATTACCCTTGGAAGGACGGTATCCGTCAAAGGAGGAGTTCACAACCGCGTAACCTTTCGTGAGGTTCATCAGTTCGCTTCGGCAACCGATCAGTCCTCGGGAGGTAATGTCAAACTCCATGCGGGTGAAGCCCGTGGTGCCGGGATCCATTTTTTTCAGTTCGCCCTTACGGCGGCTGACGTTTTCAATGACCACACCCACGTGTTCGTCGGGAACGTCCACGGTGAGGATCTCAAAGGGCTCGTGCTCCACGCCGTCGACGATCTTGGTGATGACGGTGGGTTTGCTGACCTGGAATTCATAGCCCTGGCGGCGCATATTCTCAATGAGCACGGAAAGGTGAAGCTCCCCTCGCCCGCTGACCCGAAGAGAATCGGTGCTGTCGGTATCTTCCACCCGAAGGCTGATGTTGGATTCCAGCTCCTTATACAGCCGTTCCCGCAGATGACGGGAGGTGACAAAGGTTCCTTCCGTTCCCGCGAAGGGACTGGTGTTGACGGAAAAGATCATGGATAAAACGGGCTGCTCCACGTCAACGAAGGGCAAGGGATCAGGGTGGCCGAACTGGCAAAGAGTGTCGCCGATGTTGATGTCGGGAATGCCGGTGATGCAAACGATATCTCCTGCCGATGCGGTGGTAACCACGTTCTTTTTCAATCCGTCGTACACGTAAAGTGTGCCGGATTTTCCGTTGGCTTCGGTGCCGTCTTTTTTGCAAACGGTCAGAGGCATTTTTTCCGTGATAAAGCCACGTTTGATTCTGCCAACGGCAATTCTTCCCGTGTATTCATTAAAATCAATGTTGCTGACCACCATCTGGAAGGGCTGATCCTCTTCCACTTCGGGACAGGGAATGTGCTCCTTGATGATCTCAAAAAGACACTTCAGATCTGCGTCCAAATGATCGGGCTCCAAACCTGCAATGCCGTCCCTTCCGGAGGCGTAGACCACGGGAACGTTTAACTGATCGTCGTCAGCTCCCAGGTCGATCAAAAGATCGTACACCTGATCCAGCACCCATTGAGGACGGGCGGCGGGCTTATCGATCTTGTTGATGACGATGACGGGAACGAGATTCAAAGCCAGGGCTTTTTTCAGCACCGTGCCCGTCTGGGGCATACAGCCCTCATAGGCATCCACCAAAAGCAAAACGCCGTCCACCATGGAAAGACTGCGCTCCACTTCCCCGCCGAAATCCACGTGGCCGGGGGTGTCTACAACGTTGATCTTAATATCGCCGTATTGCAAGGAAGTATTTTTTGCAAGAATGGTGATGCCCCGTTCTCTTTCCAGATCGTTGGAGTCCATCACACGCTCTTCCACCTGCTCATTGACACGGAAGATACCGCTCTGACGGAGCATGGAATCCAACAAAGTGGTTTTTCCGTGGTCAACGTGGGCAATGATGGCAATGTTTCTGATGTTTTCTACTTTCATTCTGATGATTCACCTTCAAAACAGAGATTCAATAACTGAATTATTATAATCCTATTTTGTTGTTTCGTCAAGTGGTTTTACCAAATCTGAAAAATGGAAGCCCGGAGGGAAGAAAAGCTTACAGAAGCTGTGTCACTTGAAGGGCGGCAGGTTGGCAGGCATTGAAGCAAAAGACCTCTTTTTCTGCCATCAACACGCTGGTGCGGCCTTCTCCCGGAACGTCCACACCGCTTACTTCAATGTTAAGGGAGATCAAGTTGCCGGAGCGTTGGGGACGGGCAAAGGGGACTTTAGCACACACGCAATAACCGCCTTCGGTGGGGCTGACGTGATATTCACAAACACTGCTGTTAGAGCAATCGGTGAGCTGACCGTTGATCTGCTTCTTTTCGGGGTAGAACTTAAGATTTGAGATATCTCCCTGCTGGGGGTTATCCTCCCACCATTCAATCACTTCGTAGGTGGGTTTTTCTCTGTAATAGAATCGCAGACAGTTGGTGTTCAGCGTGCCGATTCGGGTGGGATCGGAAGGAATCAATTCCTTTTTATAATTTGCACGGAACCAAATTGCATCTTTGGTCCAAAGAAACCGAATATCACAGGAGGCTTCCGTGGCATTGTCCAGCGTTTCCACCAAGGAGAAGGGAGTGGCCCGATCCCAAGCGGGATCGGAGGGATTTTTCAGATCGGGAAGAACGCGGGCAAATGCGGCGGTCCAAACGGGTTCGGGGTCTTTCACCAGGTTAGGCACCTCGGGCATAAAGGGGTTTTCGGACACCTTGGCGGGCAGCTCAAGAGACACCGTTCCTCTGGCGGACAGATGCACTTCCTTCACGTGAAGCTTGGTCAACAGATAGCGGCTGACGTGAGCTCTTCCCAAAGCCCACGTGTAGAAATTCCGTAATCCACAGGGCCACAGAAGGATCTGGGGGTCCACAAGACTGTAGAACTCAGCGGTGGAAGAAACGAAGCCGTGATGAGCTATCTGGCAGATATCACTCTTCAAATCCTTGCCGTAGCGATCCACCATCACGCGGTTGGCCTGCACCTCCACGTCTCCCAAGAACAGGATCCGCTGTCCCTTGACCGTTAAACGGAAGGCCAGGGAGGCATCGTTGACCGTTTCCAGGGGCACCTGATCCAAGGGAGGATGATCCTCAGCGGTGTACAAAATCTCAAAATCCGCGCTGCCGAACACAAAGTGATCCCCTGCGTGGCAAACCACACGCTCTACGCCCCCAAAGCGGTCAATAGCG
>JAZNGI010000158.1:0-3759 GCA_045576375.1 Eubacteriales bacterium | reverse complement strand
TGCCCTGCTGTTTGCTTCTTTGGCCGAGAGCTTGGGCTTGGATTGTCAGTTGCTTTGGTTGTCGTCTGCGGTGTTCGTAGGCGTCAGCACCTGTTTTCACAAGGCGCTTCACAGCCGCATCATCTCCTGCGAAGAGGTGTTGGACAGAGTGCGCCGCGGAGAGCTTTTGCTTTTGGATCCCTCGGGGATCTGCTACGGAAGCAACATTTCCTTTGCCATCAGTGAAAAAACCGCCAAAACCGCATTGGAAAACGGCGAGGGCTTTTTGGGGGGCGTGAACGTGGCCAAGGCGCGATCAGAGGGCGTGAAAAGCGTTCCCGCCGAGCTTTATGAGAAAAGCGGCGCCTTCAGCACCAAAGAGATCCTGGCGGGAGAAGAAAAACGCCCCGGGGAGGATCCTGTGCGCCGCCTCACGGAGGAGCTTCTGCTTTCCTCCGATGCCCGCAAGCTTTTGGATCTGCAAGCTTGTTGCCTGGGTGAGGATCGCCTTTCCCGCGGGGAGGACGGAGCCTGGCACATTCCCGGCCGAGAGGAAGAGGAAGAGCTTTGCCTGGGCCTGGGAAAAGTGGACTATTTTGACCGTGCGCTTTCCCAAAGAAAGGTTTCCTATTTACTTTTGAGCCCCCTCGTCTCCCTGGGAAACTGCCGTTACGGCGAAGAGGGGGAGCCCATCGTGAACACCGTTTTGCTGGAGCGCCTGGGGCAGTTGTTCGGCTTATATCCCTCCTCTCTTGCGCAATGCTTTGCCGAAAAAGGGAAAGAGGCGTTTTTCTCGGAGATTTCCCAAAGCGTCACCGAGAGCGAGGCGTTTTGCCTTTCTCCTGCGGCGGCCGATGCGGGGGCCTTTTGCGCCGATCCCTGTCTGTATCTGGATTCCCTGCGCCGCTTTGCTTTTACCGATAAAGAGCCGTCCCCCGTGCCCACGGATGCGTGCAACGTGTTTGACCCCGACGGCACACGGGCAGTGCGGTCTGCGCTGAACCGAAGGCTGTCCCTTGTCCGTTGCGAGAAAGGACGGCTAAGAGATGAAGTCATCACCGAGCTTGCGGTGAGGGCATTGAGTGCGGGAGAGAGGGTCACGCTGGTTTCCCGCGATCCGGAACGGATCAAAAATAAAATGCGGGAGCTTTCCCTTGCTTGCGGCGGGGAGGAAGCCCCTTTGCAGGGCGGAGCGTATTTTGAGCAAGCCTTTGCCATGCATCCCCAGTGCTTTTCCTTCTTCGGCGCCCAGTTGATGGCCCAAAAGTATCAGGACGCTCCCGAAGCGGCCAAGATCCCCTCGGTCCTGGTGGCGGGGCTGGATCGGCAAGGCGTTTTTCTGTGGTCTCAGACCGTGACAGAGCTTGCCGAGGCCATGGACCGTGTGGGCTGTGTGAAGGGAAATCCTTTAGAAAAAGTGAAAAACCCCGCCTACAGTCGGGAGCACGAGGAGAGCGCGGCCCTGGCTTGCGATCGTGTGCTTACGGCTCTGGAGGAGCACGCTCACGCTCTGAAGGAAGCGGCGGATCTGCTTTTGCTGGAGCAGGCGGAAGACGGGGAGAGCGTGGAGCAGTTGTGTCAGCTGATGTCCCGGGGAGAGTGGGTGGAAAGCCACTATTTCGAGCATCGCAGCGCTCAGCTTCCCGAGTTGATCGCTTCGGGAATGAAATACGCTTCGCTGTATACGCGCCTTACCAAACGCTTTCGTCGGGAGGTGCTGAGCTTAGATGCCTCCGCCCTGCTGATTGATGTGAGAAGCTCCAAGAAAGCCTTTGGTTTGGGCCAAAAAACGGGTCTGAAAAACGCTTTGCACCGTCTGCGCGGTTTTGCCCTGGAGGGGGAACGGGTGGAAAGCGGCGAGACGGAAGAACTTTTGGAGCAGTTGCGTCTTTGCGGCGAATATGAAAGCTATCTTTTCAACAACGCTTCCTACATCAAGCAATGCTTCGGCGTGGACATATCTTCCCCCGATCGGGATCCCCTTGCTCTTTGGGAGCGCCTGAGCGCCCTTTCCCAAAAAGGAGAAGCCGTGGCACAGGCCTATTGCCGAATGAAGGGCGCCCGAGAAGAAAATTTGGTTCCTGTGGCCAAGCTTTCCGACGGCTCTTTGCGGTTGGCTCAAAGCGCCCAAGTTCTGAAAACCACTCGGGAGCGCCTGTCTTCCGCCGGCCGTCGCCTGGAAGAGATCCTTTCCTTGGAGATTCAAAACACCTCGACCCTTGAGGAGCTGTTGGAGCAAATGCAGGCTCTGCGGGGAGCCATGGGCTCTCTGGAGCAATGGACCCGATGGCTTCGCGCCCGCAGTCGCGGCGTGGATCTGGGGCTGAACGCCGTGGTGGAGCAATGCGAAAGCGGACGCTTTAACGGCGAGGAGATCAAACGCAACTTCCTTCTCGGGTTCTTTTTGAGCCTGGGAGAACAGATCCGCGGCGTTTCTCCCGCTTTGGGCTCCTTTGATTATCTCAAGGAGCGGGAAAATTGGGAAAAAACCGAGGAGTCTGAGGCTTCGGCTTTTGCTCTTCTTTGCAAAAAAGCCTTGGAATCCGATGGCTTGCACTGTGCAGATTTGCGCCAAGCTCAGCGTATGAGCCCCGACAACCGCTCATCTCTTTTGATCATTGACGGCGGAGAAGAAATCAGCGCCGCCGCGGGAGCGGGAATTTTGGAGTTGGGAGAGCGCACGGCCATCTTTGCCTCCTCTTTCAAACGGTGTCGGGGCAAGGAACTGGCTTCTTTTGCCTTGAGCCTGGGGGCCCGGGAGCTCTTTTTGCGCCGTTGTTATGACAAAGATCCCGACGGTGCCCGCACCGCCGCCGCCTTCGCTGAGGATCTGGGAGCGTTCTCTCCCGTGAGCGCGTATCCCATCACCCGCATCGGCTCCTATGCTCAGTTGATCCGTGTGCACGGCGGCTACGATGATGCCAACGAGACCAACATTATTGAAGCGTCGGTGGCGGTGGATGAGCTGTTGCAGGCGGTGGAAGAGGGCGACAAGAGCGTGTGCGTGGTGTGTATGGGAGAGGCCCAGCGAAAACTCGTCACCCTTCTTTTGGCGCGGCGGCTTGCCTCCAAAACAGAGCAAAAGGAGAAGTATCTTGCTAACCGAAGCCGTTATTGTCTTTGCACCTTCGGTGAGGAGCTTCCCGAGAGTGATCTGGTGGTGGTGAGCCTGTGCTACGCCTGCGCCCGCCCCAAGTATGCCGGCGGTCTGTCCTATAAGCTTTTGAATGCCTTGGGAGAAAACTGCGCTGCCTCCCTTTATCAACTGTTTACTTCGGCCAAACACCAATTGAAGGTCATCCACGCATTTTCCATGGAGGAAGTGGATCATACTCATTGCACCACGGAGCAGATGCGCGTGTTCCGTCGGTTTGCGGCGCGGCTCTTTGCCATGCCCCAAGCAGCGGCGGATCCCGCCTTCGGAGAGGATCCCTGCCGAAAAATGGTGGAGAAGCTTGGGTGTGTCTTGGAGGAAAACGGCTATCCCGTCCGCCGAAATTGCGGCTTTTCTTCGGTGAAGACCGAGCTTTTGATCTGTGATCCCCAAAAGCCCCAACGGGCAATTGCCGCCGTGGTCTCCGATCATGCTTTGGCTCGTTCCTGCGGCCGTGCGGGCCGAGAAGGGGCCTACGCCTTCGGCCTTGAAAAACAAAGCGTTTTGCTGTTGCGGCTGAGCAGCGTGGCTTGGTTTGAAAAGGAGAGCGCCGTGATGGACGGTGTGCTCCATCAGCTTCGCCGCATCGCCCCCGTGGAAGGCACTCTTTTGGAGGAGTTGGCTCT
>JAZNGI010000157.1:0-2433 GCA_045576375.1 Eubacteriales bacterium | reverse complement strand
AGGAACCCGGCGGAAAAAACAGCGACATATAAAATCTGAAGAAACGGAGTGTTTTGATTCCATGGTAAAACCTCACAAGCTTGGCAACAACGAAAGAATGAGCTTCTCCAAGATCGACGAGATCCTGGAAATGCCCAATCTCATCGAAGTGCAGAGAAACTCCTACGATTGGTTCATTCGGGAAGGCTTGATGGAAGTTCTTCGTGACGTGAGCCCCATCGTGGACTACTCGGGCAACCTTCTCATTGATTTTGTGGATTTCACGATGGATCCCACCCCCAAGTACCCCGTGGAGGAGTGCAAGGAGCGGGACGTGAACTACGCAGTTCCCCTGCGGGTGAGAGTGCGCCTGACCAACCGTGCCACCGACGAGATCAAGGAGCAGGAGATCTTCATGGGAGATTTCCCCATCATGACCGACAACGGTACCTTCGTGATCAACGGCGCGGAGCGAGTGATCGTCAGCCAGATCGTCCGTTCTCCCGGCATCTACTACGAAAAGGTGCCCGATAAGGCGGGCAAGCTCTGCCTTGCCACCACCGTGATCCCCTATCGCGGTGCCTGGCTGGAATACGAGACCGACGTGAACGACGTGTTCTACGTGCGCATCGACAAGAACCGCAAGATGCCCGTGACCATTCTTCTCAGAGCCCTGGGTCTTTCCTCCGATCGGGAGATCCGCGATATGTTCGGCGACGATTCCAAGGTGATGGTCACCATGGAAAAGGATATGATCAACTCCGCTGCGGAGACCAATCATTCCACGCCTTACGAGGAAGCGCTCAAGGAGATCTACCGCCGTCTGCGTCCCGGCGATCCCCCTCTGGTGGAAAGCGCCGAGCAGTTGATCCACAACCTGTTCTTCGACGCCAAGAGATACGATATCTCCGCCGTGGGCCGTTACAAATTCAACAAGAAGCTTGCCTTCCGCAAGCGCATTGAGGGCTGCCGTCTGTTCAGCGACGCCGTGAACGCCCTCACCGGCGAGATCGTGTGCGAGAAGGATACTCTCGTTGACGAGAGCGTGATCGATCTGTTTGAGGCCAACGCCGTGACCGCGGTGGAGGTGCTCACCGAGAACGGCTCCGTTTGCAAGGTGTTCTCTAACCACATGGTGTGGCTGAATAAAGTGTTGCCCATGGATCTTTCGGATCTGGGCATCAAGGAAATGGTGTTTGCCCCCGCTTTGGCGCAGATCCTGGAAGAAGCCCAGGGCGACGAGGAGCGCGTGCGCGCTCTGATCCGTCAGCGCATGGACGATCTGATTCCCAAGCACATCACCAAGGCAGACATTTTTGCCACCGTGAACTATCTGATCACCCTGTCTCACGGCATCGGCACCGACGACGATATTGACCATTTGGGCAACCGCCGTCTGCGCTCCGTGGGCGAGCTTTTGCAGAATCAGCTTCGCATCGGCTTCTCCCGTATGGACAAGATCGTCAAGGAGAGAATGACCATCGGCGACAACGAGACCATCACTCCTCAGACCTTGATTAACATCCGTCCCGTGGTCAGCGCCATCAAGGAATTCTTCGGTTCCTCCCCTCTGAGCCAGTTCATGGATCAGAACAACCCCCTCAGCGAGCTGACTCACAAGAGACGTTTGTCTGCTCTGGGTCCCGGCGGTCTTTCCAGAGACCGTGCGTCCTTCGAGGTGCGTGACGTTCACTACACCCAGTACGGAAGAATGTGTCCCATTGAGACCCCCGAAGGCCCCAACATCGGTTTGATCAGCTATCTTTCCACCTACGCCAAGATCAACGATTTCGGCTTCATCATGGCGCCCTACCGTAAAGTGGACAAGGCCACGGGCGTGGTGACCGACGAGATTGTTTACATGACCGCCGACGAAGAGGACGAGTTCATCGTTGCTCAGGCAAACGAGCAGTTGGACGAGAACCGCCGCTTCGTGAGAGAAAAGGTTGCCGCCCGCAACAAGGACGAGATCGGCGAGTTTGAGAGAGACCGCATCGACTTTATGGACGTTTCCCCCAAGATGGTGGTGAGCGTGGCAACGGCTCTCATCCCCTTCCTGGAGAACGACGATAACTCCCGTGCACTGATGGGCTCCAACATGCAGAAGCAGGCAGTGCCTCTGATGGTCAGCGAAAGTCCCATCGTGGGAACGGGTATGGAATACAAGGCGGCCGTGGACTCCGGCGTGTGCGTGTTGGCACGGGAGGACGGCTACGTGGAAAAGGTCACCGCCGACGAGATCGCGGTGAGAAACGAAGAGGGCAGACTGAGAAGCTATCCTCTCATCAAATTCAAGAGAACCAACCAGGGAACCTGCATCAACCAGCGTCCCATTGTGAAGGAACGCCAGAAGGTGAAGGCGGGCGAGGTGATTGCCGACGGTGCCGCCACCGCCAACGGCGAGCTGGCTCTGGGCAAGAACGTGCTCATCGGCTTTATGACCTGGGAGGGCTA
>JAZNGI010000156.1:0-8152 GCA_045576375.1 Eubacteriales bacterium | reverse complement strand
AGAGCCGCAAAAGGAAGCCGAGCCCGCCAAGAAGAAAAAGCCCCAAACCAAGGATCGGGGCGGCATCACCCTCAGCATTGTGAAGACGCTGATCTACATTGCCTTCATCCTCGCCGTTTCCGCTTTCATCGGCTTCACGGGGATCCGCTGGGGCAACGACATTTTTGCCTTTGTGAAGGAGGAAAAAACCGCCAGCATCACCGTGAGCGAATTTTCCACCGTGGCGGAGATCGCCGATCTTCTCCAATCCCAAGGGCTCATCAGCGAGCCCGAGGCCTTCAAGTTCTATATCGGCTACAAATACCGCGATAAGACCCTCCAGATCGTTCCCGGCACCTACGAGCTTTCCAGCACCATGAACTACGATCAGATGATCAACGCCATCCGCAAGAAAGCTCCCGAGCGCCAGATCGTCACCGTCACCATCCCCGAGGGCTACACCGTGGATCAGATCATCGACCTTTTGGTGAATGAATACAAGATCGGCGGCACTCGGGAGGACTACGTGAAGGCCATCAACGAGTACGACTATCAGTACGATTTCATCAAAAAACTCTCCGACCTGGAGCTGAGTAAAGACAGAAAGTACCGCCTGGAAGGCTATCTTTTCCCCGCCAAGTACGACGTGTATACCGACCTGAGCGCCGTGGGGATCATTGACTATTTCCTGCGGGCCTTTGAACAGCGCTTTGATCAAAGCTACTACGAACGTCTCATTGAGCTCAACATGAACCTTGACCAAGCCATCACCATGGCCTCTCTGGTGCAAGCGGAAGGAAAGTTCGACAGCGACTATTATCTCATCAGCTCCGTGTTCCACAACCGTCTCAACTCCGGGAGCCACAAAAAACTGGAGTCCGACGCCACCATTCAGTATTTTCTCCCCGAGCGCAAGGAGGAATTGTCCCAGGCGGATCTGAACATCGACAATCCCTATAACACCTACGTGTACGAGGGACTGATGCCCGGTGCCATCTGCAACCCCGGTCTGGAGGCTATCCACGCCGCCCTCTATCCCGAGGAGACCAAGTATCTGTATTTCGTGGCCGACGTGGACGGACACAGCCTCTTTGCCGAGACCAATGCTCAGCACGAGAAAAACAAAGCCACCGTGAAACAAAACAAAGAAGCGGCGGCCGCCGATTAAAAGGAACGATATGACCACACTGATTTTCATTTTCTCCCTGCTCTCCACCCTTCTGCTCTGCCTTCTTTTGGTGCTGGGCTTGGTGCTTCTCAGCAGAAGCCGCCGCTCCCCCGAAACGGAGCAGACCGCCGTGCGCCTCACGGAGCTGAAGGGCAGCTTGGAAGCCTTGTCCCACACCTTGGGAAGCGCTCAGGACCGTTTGAGCACGGCCAACGAAAAGGCCATCGGACTGATGGCCGACAGCCTCAGCCAGCGGGTGGCGGCCATGGAAAAAACCGTGGGGCTCCTTTCCCAAACGGTGGAGATCCGCTTGAAGGAGCTGGGAGAGGCCAACGAAAAGAAGCTCACTCAGATCCAGTCCACCGTGGACGAAAAACTGCAAAAGACCTTAGAGGAACGGATCAGCCGCTCCTTTGCCGACGTGAGCCAACGCTTGGAGCAGGTGTATAAGACCCTGGGCGAGATGCAATCCTTGAAAAACGAGGTGGGCGATTTGTCCCGCGCCCTCACCAACGTGAAGACCCGGGGCATTTTGGGAGAGATCCAGTTGGGGGCCATTTTGGAGGAGATTCTTTCCCCCGAGCAATACGAAACCAACGTGGTCACCGTCAAGGGCTCTCACGATCCCGTGGAATTTGCGGTGAAGCTCCCCGGAGACGGGGAGGGAAACCACGTGTACCTGCCCATCGACTCCAAGTTTCCCTTGGATTGCTACCGTCAGTTGGAGGATGCCTACGAAACGGGCGATCTCTCTGCCGTGAACGAAGCGGGCAAGCTGTTGGATGCCCGTCTGAAGGCCTTCGCCAAGGACATTCGCACCAAATACGTTCACGTTCCCGAAACCACGGATTTTGCCATTATGTTTCTTCCCACCGAGGGGCTCTACGCTCAGGCGGTGCGGCGAGGTATGGTGGAGATCCTGCAATCGGAATATAAGATCAACCTGGCAGGCCCCACCACCATGGCGGCCCTGCTTAACAGCTTGCAGATGGGCTTTCGCACCCTGGCCATTCAAAAACGCACCGGCGAGGTGTGGCAGGTGCTGGGCGCGGTGAAGACCGAGTTTGACAAATTTGCCGCCACTCTGGAAAAAGCCCAAAACCGCATCGACCAGGCCCACAAGGAGCTGGACGATCTGGTGGGCACCCGAACCCGACAGATCCGCCGCAAGCTCCACAGCGTGGAAGCCCTGGACGAGGGCCGCTCCAAGCTTCTTTTTGAGGAGGACGACAATGGCTGAAAAAAGCACCAAAACCGTTGCGGAAAACCGCAAGGCCCGCCATGACTATTTCGTGGAGGACAGCCTGGAAGCGGGCATTGAGCTGTGCGGAACGGAAGTGAAGAGCATCCGTTTGGGCGCCATCAACCTGAAGGACAGCTTCTGCAGCTTTCACAACGGTGAGATCTTCGCGGAAAACATCCATATCAGTCCCTACGAAAAGGGGAACCTCTTTAATCGGGAGCCCCGCAGAAAACGCAGGCTTCTGATGCACAAAAAAGAGATCATTCGCCTAAAAAGTCTCTCGGAGCGGGAGGGCTACACCGTGATCCCCCTCAGCGTGTACTTCAAAGGCTCCCATCTGAAAATGAGCGTGGGCCTGTGCAAGGGTAAAAAGCTCTACGACAAGCGGGAGACCCAAATGAAGCGCTCCCTGGAAATGGAAAACCGCCGCGCCATCCGCGCGGGCCAGAAATACGAATAGAAAACGGAACCGCCATGACAGAAAAGAACATCAGAAATTTTTGCATCATCGCCCATATTGACCACGGAAAAAGCACCCTTGCCGACCGTTTGCTGGAGCTGACGGACACCGTCACCAAGCGGGAAATGAGCGAGCAGGTGCTGGACAATATGGATCTGGAAAAGGAGCGGGGCATCACCATCAAATCCCGCGCCGTGCGCCTCAACTATAAAGCCAAGGACGGCAAGGAGTATCAGCTCAACCTCATCGACACTCCCGGCCACGTGGACTTTAACTACGAGGTCAGCCGCTCCCTCTCCGCCTGTGAGGGCGCCATTCTCATTGTGGATGCCACTCAGGGCATTGAAGCCCAAACCCTGGGCAACGCCTACTTAGCGGTGGATCACAACCTGGAGCTGGTTCCCGTCATCAACAAGATCGACCTTCCCGCCGCCGATCCCGAAGGCGTGAAAAATGAAATTGAAGAGATCATCGGCATCCCCGCCGAAGACGCCCCCTGCATCTCCGCCAAAACGGGGCAGAACGTAGAAGACGTGCTGGAAGCCATCGTGAAGGGAATTCCCGCTCCCAAAAGCGCCGACGACCGTCCCGCCAAGGCCTTGATCTTCGACAGCTTCTACGATCCCTATAAAGGCGTCATCGTGTATTTTCGCCTGTTTGACGGCGTGATCCGCACGGGAGACCGCATCCGTTTGATGAGCAACTCCTGCGAGTTTGACATCGTGGAGCTGGGCACCATGCGCCCCTTCGGCTACGAGCCCTGCCAGGAGCTTCGCTCGGGCCAGGTGGGCTATCTCACCGCCTCCATCAAAACCCTGTCCGACACCCGCGTGGGCGATACCATCACCCTGGCCGAAAACCCCGCCGACCAACCCTTTGAAGGCTTTAAGGCCGCCACCCCCGTGGTGTTCAGCGGCATTTATCCCACCGACGGCGCCCGCTATCCCGATCTGCGGGAAGCTCTGGAAAAGCTTCGCCTCAACGACGCCGCTCTCTCCTTTGAGCCGGAAACCTCCGTTGCCTTGGGCTTCGGCTTTCGTTGCGGATTCTTGGGGCTCTTGCACATGGAGATCATCCAGGAACGCCTGGAGCGGGAATTCAATCTGGATCTCATCACCACCGCTCCCAGCGTAATTTACAAGCTGGAATTGACTTCCGGCCAAACGGTGATGATCGACAACCCCACCAACTATCCCCTGCCCGAGCAGATCCGCACGGCCTACGAGCCCGTGGTTCACGCCAGCATCATCACCCCCACGGAATACGTGGGCGGCATTATGGATCTTTGCCAGGACCGCAGAGGCAATTTCGTGGATATGAAATACCTCTCGGGCACCCGCGCCGAGCTGCACTATCTGCTTCCCCTCAACGAGATCGTGTACGATTTCTTCGACGCCTTGAAATCCCGCAGTAAGGGCTACGCCTCTTTGGACTATGAAAACACCGAGTACGTGAAAAGCTCCCTGGTGAAGCTGGACGTGCTGCTCAACGGAGAGACCGTGGATGCTCTCAGCTTCATCGTTCACTCCGAAAAGGCCTACGGCAGAGCCCGCCGCATCGTGGAAAAGCTCAAGGAAAACATTCCCCGTCAGCTCTTCGAGATCCCCGTCCAGGCGGCGGTGGGCGGAAGAGTCATTGCCAGAGAAACCGTGCGGGCCATGCGCAAGGACGTGCTTGCCAAGTGCTACGGCGGCGACATTACCCGAAAGAAAAAACTCCTGGAAAAACAGAAGGAGGGCAAAAAGAAAATGCGCTCCCTGGGCTCCGTAGAAGTCCCCCAGGAGGCCTTTATGGCGGTGTTGAAGCTGGATGAATAAGATCGGCGTTTATCTGCACCTCCCCTTTTGCCGTCGGCGTTGCCTCTATTGCGACTTCTATTCCACCGACCGTCTGCAACAGCGCACCGCCTATACCGACGCCCTCTGCCGCCACCTGCGCCAGGTGAAAGAGCGCTACCCCAACCTTCGCGCCGATACGCTGTATCTGGGCGGCGGCACTCCCTCTCTTCTTGCCGTTTCCGATCTGAAACGCCTGATTGTAACGGTGGATGAATGCTTCCCCCTCACCAAGGATGCAGAGATCACCCTGGAAGCCAATCCCGCCACCTTGCAGGAAGAGACCCTGCCTCAACTGAAGGCCCTTGGCATCAACCGCATCAGCTTGGGAATGCAAAGCGCAAACGACGGGGAACTCAAAGCCATCGGCCGCCTTCACAGCGCCGAGGATGCTCTGCGCACCGCCGCGTTGGTGAAAAAAGCGGGAATCCCCCGAATGAGCCTGGATCTGATGTACGCTCTTCCCCATCAAACCCCGCAAAGCTTTCGAAAAAGCATTTCCCTGGCCGTGGAAAGCGGCGCGGATCACGTCAGCGCCTATTGTCTCACCCTCTCCGATGCCGTTCCCCTGGCACACACCGATTTTCCTCAGGCCGACGAGGAGGAGCAACTGCAAATGTATTTAGATGCCTGCTCGCTTTTGGAAAAAGCGGGGCTGTTTCGCTACGAGATCTCCAATTTTGCCCGCCCGGGCTGTGAATCAAAGCACAATCTGAAATATTGGCTGCGCCATCCCACCCTGGCCTTCGGCGCCGCCGCCTGGAGCTTCTTTGACGGGCGCCGATGGGCGCTGAAGGCCGATCTGGACGCAGTGATCCGCGGCGACTACTTCTCTCTCATAGAAGAAGAGGAGGTGTTAAGCCCCGAGGATGCCCTCAGCGAAACCGTTATGCTCTCTCTGCGCCTGAGCCGCGGCCTCTGCTTTGATGCTCTGCGGCCTTTGGCCTCCCCCGAAGCGGTGCAAAAAAAACAAGCCCATATCCAAAAAAAACTCCCCTCCCTGGTGAAAGCGGGCCTGGCCCGTGCCACCCCCCAAGGCTTCTGCCTGACCCCGCGGGGCGCCTTCGTGTCCAACGCCATCCTCGCGGATCTTATTTAAAAAGAAAAGAGAAACCGCCGTGAAACGAATTCTTTGCTTCCTACTGTCCCTTCTTTGTCTCTTGATGCTCTTCTCCTGTGCCCCCAACGGGGAGGATGCCGTTCCCTCCGTGGAAAATTCCACCCTGGGCTTTCGCTTCTCCTATCCCGAGGGCTGGATCCTTTCTCAAAACGACACTCTCATTCAGATCACAAAATCCGTCTCGGAGCTGGTGAGCATCACCGCCTTTGAAATGCTTTTGTCCGACGGACAGACCCTCAGCGATCTGCTTTCGGATACCGAGGCCGCCCTTGCCGCCGATCTGAAGGAAACGAAGGTGGAAAACCGCGACCTGGTGCGCAAAAGCGAAGGCGCCCAGTGGCACAGCTTGATCTACACCGCCCTTTATTCCGACGGCGTGACCTACCGTTTGATGCAGTCCTTCGCTCAGAAGGAAAACCGCGTGGCCGTGCTCACCCTCTGTGTTCCCAAGGATCAGTTCGGCGAGTATAACAAGCAGTTTGAAGCCATGCTGGACAGCTTCGTTTTCACCGAAAAACAAGCTTCTTCCCTTCCCAAGGGCCCTGCCGACGTGACCAACGACGCCGTGGAATACAAGCTTCATTGCCCCGAAGGATGGGAGATCCTCCGCAACGACGGAATGATCGCCCTGGGAACCGCCGACGGTTCCTCCCTCACTTCCTCCGCCTTCTCCATTGACAGCAGCGTTTCCTCCCTGGACGGCTACATGAAGGAGCACTATTTCCCCGATTTTGCCGCCGCTGTGGGAAGCTACGAGCTCATCGGAGAGTTTGAGGCTCTCACCGTACAGGAGCGCTATTCCGCCCTTCGTTGCGAATACACCGCCACCCTCAACGGCACGCCCTACCGTTTTCTCCACCTGTTGGTCTCCCGTGCGGGATATATCTACAGCTTTGTCTACACCGCTCAGGAAAGCGAATTTGCTCTCCACGCGGAGGATGCGAAAGCAATTTTTGAAAGCGTAAGCTTCACGAAAGGATAAAACTATGGCAGACAGCAAAACTCCCTCCTGCTCCCCCCGTGCGGGCAAAGTGGGCGGCCAGGCAGTGATGGAAGGCGTGATGATGCGCGGCCCTGAAAAATATTGCACCGCCGTGCGCACCGCCAACGGCAAGATCGTTCGGGATATTCACCCCAACCAAAGCATCCGCAACAAGATCAAGCCCCTGGGCTGGCCCGTGATCCGCGGCGTAGTGAACTTCGTCGAGTCCATGATCCTCAGCTTCTCCACCTTGAATTTTGCCGCCGACGCCATCGGCTATGAGGACGAAACCGACTTTGACCGCTGGCTTACCAAGCACTTCGGCAAAACCCTCACCACCGTCTGCGCCGCCATCGGAAGCGTGCTGGGCGTGGCGCTGGCGCTTGTGTTGTTCTTCTGGCTTCCCGCCCTCATTTCCGATTGGCTGGGAACCTTCGTGAACCTGGCCTATTTTAAACAGATCGCGGAAGGCTTTATTAAGATCCTCCTTTTCCTTGGCTACGTCTGCCTCATTGCCCTCATTCCCGACATTAAGCGCGTGTTTATGTATCACGGCGCCGAGCACAAGAGCATCTTCTGCTATGAGGCGGGCCTGGAGCTGACCGTGGAAAACGTGAAGACCCAAGGCAGGCTCCATCCCCGTTGCGGCACCAGCTTTATGTTCTTAATGATGTTCATCGGCATTGCCGTGAGCCTGTTCTTACCTCGGGGCAACACCCTTTTCTACGTTCTGTTAAAGCTTCTCACCCTTCCCGTGGTCATGGGTCTGGGCTATGAGCTGATCCGTTACGCGGGCAAGCACGACAACGCTCTCATCCGCGCCGTCACCGCGCCGGGCAAGTGGATGCAGCTCATCACCACCAAGGAACCCACCGACGATATGATTGAGGTGGCCATCGTGGCGTTGAAAACCGCTCTGGACAGCGAATTTAAGGAAGAAGAAGTGTTTTTGGGCATTTCTCAGCCCGCCGAATCGGAAGAAGCCTGCCCCCAAAAGGAAGAGCAATGAACTATCAACAACTCTGCCGAGACTTAAAAAACGCCTACACGGAGAAAAAAGGAGAAAGATTTTTCTCCTTTTCTTTGCTTTGGGCCTGTCTTTCTCAAAAGCACGGCTTTTCTCCCGATCTTCGCTTTTCTGTTTCTCCCTGCCCTCCCCCCATGGAAAAGGCCCTTCGGGAGGACACCGCCCGCCTTCTCTCGGGCTATCCCCTCCAGTATTATCTGGGCCTTTGGGAATTTCGCGGCAGGGACTACCTGTGCGAGGAAAACGTGCTCATCCCCCGAGAGGACACGGCTCTGCTCTGTGAGCTGTGCGAAAGCCTCCTTCCCCAAGGGGGCACCTTGCTGGATTTTTGTTGCGGA
>JAZNGI010000155.1:0-15689 GCA_045576375.1 Eubacteriales bacterium | reverse complement strand
CAGCTTCAAACAAATATCAATAAGCTCCGTACAAACGGAGTTTTCCTTGAGCTTCTGCAAAATTTTTTCCGACGGCTTGTCCAACGGGTACATCGGTTATTCCTCCTTAGGGACAAAAGATCTCGGCTTTTGTCCGTACGGTGAGTTTTTTTGCGTACTCATACTACAACAAAACCGATCAAAAGGCAAGGGGGTTTGGCCAATTTTTTCAGTTTTGTTAAAACCGAACAAAAAACAAGCGCGAGAATTGGTGGTTTTTCCTTGCCGAAACCGGTCTTGACCTTCGTTTCTTTTTCACATTTCTCTTGACTTGCCATTGCTTTTGGGGTATAATATTTCTCGGGTGTATGATATGGGTATATTTGAAAGAATAAGAAAGAAAATCCTCAGCAAAAACGAGAATTCCAGGGCCTATAAGCTGGACAAAGCCAAATCCTTTGACAATATGAAGGTCAAGTATGTGACCGAACGGGCCGAAACGGGAGAGACCGTCATCGGCAGGGAAGGATACATCAACGTCATCGGAGAAATGCTCACGGTGTGCTGTGAAGCAAAGGTGGTGTTTGAAAGCGAGGCGGCAGAGCTGTTTTCGGGAGAGCTGTTGAGTTTGGGCGGCGTGATCTTCACGGGCTTTGACCGCACGGTGATGCGAGAGAGGACCGTGGTGTGCTATTACGAGTACTACCGCAAGACTTGAATCTGAAACAAAAACAAAAATAAATTAAGGAGAAAACCACTATGAAACTTGGAGTATTGACCGTTCCCTTCGGCGCGAAGCCTCTGCGTGAGGCCCTCGCTTACATTAAGTCTCTGGGCCTGGAGGCTGCGGAGATCGGCTGCGGCGGCTGCCCCGGCAAGGCTCATTGCGATCCCGAGGTGCTGTTAAAGGACGAAAAGGCTCTGGCAGAATTTAAGAGCGCCTTTGAGGACACCGGCATTGAGATCGCCGCCCTGAGCTGTCACGGAAATCCCGTGCATCCCAACAAGGAAGTGGCTCAGAGCTATCACAACGATTTTGTTAACGCAGTTCTTTTGGCCGAGAAGCTGGGTGTGAAGAAGATCATCACCTTCTCCGGCTGCCCCGGCGACCATGAGGGCGCCAAATATCCCAACTGGGTGACCTGCCCCTGGCCCGAGGATTTCCTGGAGATCCTGGACTATCAGTGGAACGAGGTGCTGATCCCCTACTGGAAGAAGACTGCCGCTTTTGCTCAGGAGCACGGCGTGACTCAGATCGCCTTTGAGATGCATCCCGGCTTCTGCGTATACAATCCCGAGACTCTGCTTCGCATCCGCAAGGAAGTGGGCCCCATCATCGGCGCCAACTTCGATCCCAGCCATCTGTTCTGGCAGGGCATTGACCCTGTGGAAGCCATCCGTTGCCTGGGCAAGGAAAACGCCATCCATCATTTCCACGCCAAGGACACCTGGATCGATCCTGCCAACACCAAGGTCAACGGCGTGCTGGACACCAAGCATTACGGGGACATTGCCAACCGCTCCTGGACCTTCCGTTCCGTGGGCTACGGCCACGATCAGCAGGTGTGGAGAGAAATGATCAGCATGCTTCGCATCACCGGCTACGATCACGTGCTTTCCATTGAGCACGAGGATGCGCTGATGACCTCCGAAGAGGGCTTTGAGAAGGCCGTGGCCTTCCTGCAGCAGTCCATGATCAAGGATCCCGCTCCCACGGAGATGTTCTGGGCATAATATGAAAAAATCCGGCTGTTGCGGAGCTTCCGCAACAGCTCGGTCTGTTTATAAAAGGAGAAGAAAAAATGACCAATACCGTTGATATGGAGATCAAAAACTCCGGACACATCATTATCGAACTGTATCCCGACAAGGCGCCCATCACCGTGGAGAACTTCAAGAGCCTGGTGGCAAAGGGCTTTTACGACGGACTGATCTTTCACCGTGTGATTCCCGGCTTTATGATCCAGGGAGGCGACCCCACGGGCACGGGAATGGGCGGGCCCGGCCATCAGATCAAGGGCGAATTTGCCGCCAACGGCGTGAACAACGACCTGAAGCACAGCCGCGGCGTGATCAGCATGGCAAGAAGCATGGATCCCAACAGCGCGGGCAGTCAGTTCTTCATTATGCATGAGGACGCGCCCCATCTGGACGGACAGTACGCCGCCTTCGGCAAGGTGATCAGCGGCATGGAATTCGTGGACAAGATCGCCGAGAGTAAGACTGACTACAGCGACAGACCTTACGAGGATCAGGTGATCGCCAAGGTCAGCTTCGTTGAGGAATGACGGCGATGACGGAATGTAAAAAGCTCCACGGCCGAAAGGCGAGAATGCTTTTGGTGTACCCCGACTACACCGACAGGGACATTTCCCAGAAGGGAACGGGGGGCAACTACATGGAGGGATTGGCCTCCATTTCGGCGGTGCTCAAAGAGAGCGGACACGAGGTGAAGCTGCTTCACCTTCTCAACCTTCACACCGAGGAGCGCTATAAGGAGCGGCTTTTGGCGGCGGGAGAGTTTGACATTATCGGCTTCTCCGTGCGCACCACCGCCTTTCCCGACGTGCAGACCTATGTGAAATGGACCAAGGAGGCCTGCCCCGAGGCGCTGATCGTTTGCGGCGGCTATCACGCCACTTTGGTGCCCGAGGTGGTGCTGAATGCCGAGGGTGTGGACTGCGTTTGCATCGGTGACGGGGAATACGCAGAGCTGGAGCTTTGCGACAAGATGAGCGCCGACGAGGATTATCTGGACGTGGAGAGCCTGTGGTTCAAGATGGCAGACGGAAGCATCAAGAAGAATCCCGTCCGTCCTCTGTTCAGCGACCTGGATCGGCTTCCCATTCCCGATTTTGACTTATTTGACTATGACAACCTGGAGTCCAGCAAAGTGCAGACGGCCATCGTGGTGGTGAGCCGCGGCTGTTTTTACAACTGCACCTACTGCGGCAACGGCAACTTCCGCAAGGTCTATCCCAACAAGAAGATCTACGCCCGTTTCCGTTCGCCCCAAAACGCCATTTTGTATCTCAAGACCCTGTTAAATAAGCACCCATATATCAAATATATCAACTTCCGCGATGCGATCTTCAATATGTTCCCCGACTGGTTTGACGAGTTTATCGAGCTTTACAAAAAAGAGATCGCTCTGCCCTGCACGGGAAACATCCGCTTTGACATTCTCACGGAGGACACGGTGAGAAAAATGAAGGAAGCGGGCTTCTACACCATTGATATGGGGCTGGAAAGCGGCGACCAGGAGATGCGCTTCAAATATCTGCGGCGCTACCAGACCGACGAGATGATTGTGAACTGTTCCCACTGGTTCCATAAATACGGGATCGCCCAGTTGACCTATAACATCATCGGGCTGCCCCACGAGGACATTCACAAGGCGCTCAAGACCATTAAGCTCAACGCCAGAATGAAGAGCGACCGTGTGATCCCCAACATTTTCTATCCCTACGAGGGAACCGCTCTTTACGATATTTCCAAAGAAGCGGGCTTCATTC
The DNA here is from genome assembly GCA_045576375.1 of Eubacteriales bacterium. Lineage (GTDB taxonomy): Bacteria > Bacillota > Clostridia > Oscillospirales > SIG627 > SIG685. Next base: position 12,195 of record JAZNGI010000155.1, on the reverse strand, counting down.
CCGAGGGGGATTTCACCAAGCGCAGAGTGCCCCTGGTGCAACCCCAGTTCCCCGAGGAGCAGGTGCTGTTCATCGAGGCGTATTTCATGCACTTTGTGAAGCGCTATCAGCGGGCCTTCCGCATGAAGGGGAATTTGGGGAAATGGTACGAGGCGTGGCTGGACCGTCGGGTAACGGGAAAGCACGTGCCCTATAAGTTCTACGTTTGGCTTCACGACCGTTACACCGGCGTGAGAAACGCCATGAAGGACTTTGCGGTGAATCATTTGCCCAAGGTGTATCTGAAGCTGAGAATGCTCAAGCACAGAAAAAAAGCAAAGAAGGACTGATTTTATGGCCCATCGCATTGAAAAGAAACGGTGCATCGTCTGCGGAACCTGTGAATTGGAGTGCCGCCTCGGTGCAATCTTTCTGGACGAAGACATTAAATTTGCCGTCAACGGAGAAAAATGCGTGGATTGCGGCGCCTGTGCCGCCATCTGCCCCGTGGACGCCATTGTGAAAAGCGAAGAATAAGGAGAAACGCAATGCAAGTGAAAAAACGAAGCGACATTGATCCCCAAAAGCTGGCGTTGGTGGACAACACCGAGTGTTTCGTGCTGGATATGGACGGTACCATTTATCTGGACAGCAACCTCTTCCCCTTCACCAAGGATTTTCTTAAAGCGGTGACCGATTCCGGCAGACGCTACGTGTTCTACACCAACAACTCCTCCAAGAAGCTGGAGGACTATATTGAGAAGCTCAAAAAGCTGGGCATCACCGCCACCGACAAGGATATGTTCATTTCCAACCAGGTCATCATCAAGTTTTTGAAGGCCAACTATGAAAACCCCAAGCTCTACGTGGTGGGCACGCCTTCTCTCATCGGCGAATTTGAAAAGGCGGGCTTTGCTGTGGTGGAGGAGGATCCCGATCTGGTGATCGTGGGCTTTGACACCACCTTGACCTATAAAAAGCTGGACGATGCCTGCCACTATATTCGCAACGGCGTGCAGGCCTATGGGGTGAATATGGACTACAACTGTCCCACCCAGAAGGGCTTCATTCCCGATTGCGGCTCCATTGCGGCACTGATCAAAGCCTCCACGGGCGTTCAGTTGGAGTTTTTCGGCAAGCCCTCCCGCTACACCTTTGATTTTTTGGTGGAAAAGACCGGTTGCGCTCCCGAGAAGCTGACTTTCGTGGGCGACAGAATGTACACCGACATTGCCATCGCCGAGGGCACTCCCGCTTCCAGCGTGCTGGTGATGACGGGAGAGACCGACGAGAAGATCCTGGCCGAAAGCCCTGTGAAGCCCACGGTGGTGTGCCGCTCCCTGGAAGAGCTCACCGAGATTATTTTAGCAAAATAACAAAAGGAAGCGCAGGCTATGACAAGTAAACAGAGAGCCTATCTGCGAGGATTGGCCAACACCCTGGAAAGCAAGTATCAATACGGAAAGGGAGAAATTTCCGAGAATTTCATTGCTCAGATCGACTCGGCCCTGGAGGCCAACGAGCTGATTAAGATCTCCGTTTTGGAGACCTCGCCTTTGAGTCCCCGGGAGCTTTGCGACGAGCTTTGCCGCCTGGTCGGTGCCCACGGCGTGCAGGTGATCGGCTCCAAGGTGGTGCTGTATCGGGAGAGCAAGAAGAACAAACGCATCGTTTTGCCCTCGGCACGCTGAACCGAAAAGAAAACACCGGATCCAAGATTCGGCACAGCTACATAAGGCAGTATTTTTAATTTTGTATTAAACTGTGCCGAAAATGAAGCGCACCACAAGGGTGCATGAAAAATGAAGCAGCCTTGCGGCTATGAAGCGTGCCTAACGGCACACAATTCTATGTGCGCTTTGCTTCATGCAAGACTTTGTCTTGCGCTTCATAAAGGCGTTAGCCTTTGCTTCATATTTGCGAATGCAAATGCTTCATTTCCAAAAACAAAAAGATACCACCCGAAAAAGAGATTAACATTCTTCTTCGGGTGGTTTTTTCTTATACTGTTACAAGTACAAGCAGGAAATTTGTGCGGCAGATTCCATTCATTTTACACAAATACATCCTTATGAGACGTTAGCCTTTCTTGGATCCGGCCTTTTTTATGTTGGAAACATTTATTCGTAGATGTAATAGCGCACCCAGCGAGTGATGTTTTCGGCATCGCTTCGGGTGGGCTTGTCTTGAGAGGTGAGCGTCTCCTGCACCTCGTAGGTGTAGACCGTGCCGTAGGTGCTCACGGTGTAACTGATGCGCTCCACGGGAAGGTCTTTTCCGCCCATCCACCACCAGCTTGCATCCGTGGTGTTGCCGCGGTTAGAAAAGTACAGCCCGTTGTTGCTTGTTTGGTTTTGATCTCTGGTGGGGAAAAGAGAAGGAGATTCAAAGGCGCTGAACACGCTGAACACGTTGCTTTTCTTTTGTCCGATGGGGCGATCCGAGGGGAGCTTTCCTCCGGAGGGCTGTGCCCAATGCCAGTAGAGGTAGCCCAGGGTCTCCGTTTTGGTATACACCACCTTGGAGGCGGCGGTTTCTCCTTGGGCGGGAATCTCTTTGTTGTACTTGGCGTAAAGGGGAGAGGAGGTGTCAAAGCCTTCGGGGAAGAGCACGCGGGTCACGGTGAGCTCTTCTTGCGAGAGCCAGCCCTTTTCTTTTTTGAGCAAGAGCCAGTCGGGCTTGTTCACGGGAGTCAGGGAGCTTTCCTCCCGGGTGATCTGATAGCTCCAGTAGGCACCGTCTGTCACAACGGTGGCGCCTTCGGGAACCTCGTTTTCCGCAACGGGATCGGAGAGCTTTCTCCAACGGGCGTAAAGAGTGGTGGGAGAGTCGGAGGTGACAACGGTGTCCCCTTGGATGAGGATGCCGTTTTTGCGGTTGGAATACCAACCCACAAATTCATAGCCTTCCCGCGTGGGGGTTTTCAGTTGGCCGAAGGTCTCTCCGTAGGTCACTCGGAAGGAACCCGCCGTGAGAGAGCCGCCGTTGGCGTCGTAGGTGATCACGTATTCCATGGGAGTCCAAACGGCATAGAGCCTCACCACGGCGCCGTTTTCGCTGCTGAGATCGGTAACGGTCTGACGGTTGATGAAATCGGGCTCTCGGGCATCGGGGGTGAGAGCCCAGCCGGAGAAGCTGTAACCGTTGCGGGTAAAGGAGCAGTCGCTCAACTGCTTGCTCACACGGTAGATATGGGTGGCGGGAGCCATGGTTCCGCTTCCGCCGTTGGCGTCGTAGACCACGGTGTAGGAGGCGGTGATCACGGTGACGGTGCAAACGGCGCTCTTGCTGCCGTCGGCGCTGATCACGCGGATGGTGGCGGTGCCGTCGGACACAGCCGTCACTAAGCCGTCATTGCTGACGGTGGCAACGCTTTTATCCGAAGAAAGCCAGGAAAGGTTGGTGTTGGTGGCGTTTTTCGGAGAGAGGGTGGCAATGAGGAAAAAGCTGTCCTTGCCGTTTAATTGCAGAGAAGTGTGAGAAAGGGTGATGTCCGTCACGGGGACGTGGGAACTGTCCATCTTACCCAGGCAGACCGTGAGAATAATGTCGGAGCCGGGGGTGACGGTGGCGGCACTTTCGGGGCTTTGGGCCACAACGGTGTAGGGCTCGCTTTCGCCGTGTTCGTAAAGCACGGTGCAGGTGAGTCCCAAGGAGGTAAGCTTCTTCTTGGCTTCCTCTTCCGTCAGCCCCGTCAAAGAGGGCATTTGGGCGGTGTCAGCCGTGACGGTAACGGTGGCGGTGGCGCGGGCAAGGCCCGTAACGTCGGTGACGGTGAGGGTGGCCGTTCCTTGAGAGATGCCGTGGATCACGCCGTTTTCCACCGTGAAGATCTCAGGATCGGAGCTGGACCAACGCAGTTGGTCGGCATCCTCCGTCTCGGGAGCAAGGGTCACGGTGACAGAAAGGGTTTCGGATCGGGGAAGCTGCAGCGTGTCCGAGGGGAGGGCTACAGAACGGATGCGTTGGGTGACTTTGTCTTCCTCCTTGCAGGACACCAGAAGCCAGATCTCCTGGGGGGAAGCAAGAGCGCTTCCCGCGGGGGCGCTTTGTCCGAGCACGAGGTTTGCTTTTTTGTCGCTGAGATCGTAAGCCAGCTTCACCAAAAAGCCCCGCCGTTCCAATGATGCCTTCACGGTGTTTGCCGAGAGGCCGGAGAAGTCCGGCATCACGGTTTTTCCTTCGGGAGTTTGGGTGAGAGAAACCAAAACTTCCCCTCCCGCACCTCCGGTGTTGGGAGTTTGATTGGTGAAAAAGAGTACGCCCAAACGCAAATAGAGCGTTAGGCACACCACCAGCACTGCGCCCAGCAGGAACATTCCCACCAATATTCTCCGACTGCGCTTTTTTCTCTTCTTGGTGAGGGCGGGCTTGAATTCTTCATATCCTATCAGCGCGGTTTCTCCCGAGATCTTTACCAGAGCGTCTTGAAACTGCTCCACGCTTTGAAAGCGCTTGGAGGGATCGGTGTGGCAGGCTTTTTCACAAACAAGTGCCAGCCTTCCTTGGGGAGCAAAGAGCTTCTTGGCCACGGCTCCCAGGGAATACAATTCGTCGCTGATTGCTCCCGCGGCCTTTTGGGGGGCTTCGGGAGAAATGAATTCCCCTTGGGGCATTTGGATCTTGGGGAAGGCAGGATCGCCCAGCTTGAAATTTCCCTCGCTGTTCACGAAAAGGTTGGAGGGTTTGATGTTGCGGTGAAAGATCCCCGCTTCTTCATAGCGGGCAATGGCGTCGGAGATCTGCAAACAGAAGCGAAGCGCCGTTTCTTCGTCGGGGGGATTGTCTTTGAGATAGTCTTCCAGAGGGGTGAGTAACTCGCTTCTCGTATATACTGTGAAGCCGCCGTTGGTCTTGATGATCTTATAATCCTCCAGAAAAGCAATGCCGTCTTTTCCGCGGAGGCTCTTCACGATCTTCAGACGGTGACCCGCGTCGGCGGCAATGCGGTGGAGCCAGCTTTCCTCGGAAAGCTCCTCGGGGCGGTCCTTCATCAGTTGTTCCATGGGGTGGGAATCGTCGGGAATGCGGATCACTTTGGCGGCGCTGTAGCGCTTTTCCTCCAGATCTGCGCAGCTTTCTAAGTACACCTGGCCGTAGGTTCCGCTGCCCAAGAGCTTTTCAAACTCTCGTCCCGCCCAAAATTCCGGGGTTTGATTGTTCATTGTTTTTGCGTTTCCTTTGTTAAGAAGTTTCGGTTCAAAAAATCAAAAGCCGTCAGCTTATTATACACTGACGGCCTTGCCTTGTCAACACGACTTTTCCACAGGGCTTGCGCCCTTCCCGGTGATGAGAGAATAAACATTCATTTTTGGGCGCTGTGGGTGCATATTCCTAGAAAAAAAGCAAAATTGCCCGCAAAAAAGATTGCTTATGCACGGAAGAGAAAGAGGGGGCGTGTTTTGGCAATAATATCCTATAAAGTTAACATAAAATAGTGTTATGGTAAACAAAAACAGACAAAAAGAGCGGAAGTTGGAAAATGTTCGACAAAAAACTTCTCTTTTCTTTCGTGGCAAACGGGTGTATACTGTGAGCACAACCACGGGAAAGGGAAAAGAGAAAATGAAACGATCTGAGAATATGGCGGGAGGGATCCTGCGCCTGCAACGTTCTCCCTCGGGAAAACGAAACTATTATCTGATTCGCAGCCTGCCTGCGGGAGAAGCAGAGGCCTGTTACTCCCTGTTTTGCTCCGAGGGGGAGAGCGCCGCTTTCTTTTTTGACGTGTGCCGCAGTGAGGGGCGGGCGCTGGAGCTGTTGGAGCTTCTCAGTGCGGGAGAGGTGAGCCCTGCCTGTTTGGAAGAGGTGCTGGAAGAGCTTTAATGGGAAAAGAAAAAACTCCCGGTGTCCCGGGGCCAAAAGACGGCACGGACTTGCCTTGGGAAAGGGAGCTTTCAAAAAAGCAATTCCACACTACCCTTCTATTATATCACAAAAAACGGCGGGGGTGGTAGTAGAAAATTTGTGCAAAATTTTGTGCAAAATGCGAATTTACAAACAAGTTCACATGTGTTATCATAAGGGTGCAAGGAAGAGATGAGAAGAAAAAAGGGCGCGACGGACGACCCTTCCCATCCGAACCAAGACATAAAGGACACTTGAAAGGAGGCTGATTCCGATGGTTTCAGAAATGCCGCCCGAGGCAGCGCAGAAAATCCAGAAAGAAAGGAATGAGTCCAAAGAACAAGTGAATAGGTCTCCGAAGCAGGTTTGATCGGGACAAAACACACCCAACCGTGTTGACGGCAGAAAAAGAGGTTTTGCGCCGAGATCACGAAGCGAAGGGTTAAAACGAAAAAAAGAAAACTGTTAAAATAGAATGTAGTTACAACCTTGTTCCTTTCTTTCAGAAAGGCAGAGTAACAGGAGGCAGAGCAATGCGTTCTGACAATCCACCCAGACATTTCACATTCATTCCGTAAAACAAAGGGGTGAGTCCAAAGAACAGTTTTAATTAAAAGATCTAAATGAATCTAAAACAAAGAATCCGCGGTTACGGATTTTGGAAAATCCGACTTGCCCATGGCATGGCAAGCGGTCAAGACACCATTTCAAACGAAAGACAAAATTTCATAGATCCCGCCCGAATCATCGGGCGGGAATTTTTTCTTGCAATTTTTTTCCTATGGGAGTACAATAAGAGCATAAAAAGAAAAAAACGAGGATCTTATGTTTTCTCCCATTGATTTATCCCACCGCGAGCGCCTGCAGGAAGTGTTTTTTTCTCTTCAGGGGCGCAACTGTGACTATTCCTTTGTAAACGCTTACGCCTGGCAGGATCTGACCGCCTGGGAGGTAGGCGAGATCGCAGGCTGTGTGTGCTTGCGCTACCCCGACGGCAAAGGCGCCTTCGTGTATCTTTACCCTGCGGGGGAAAAGGCAAAATACGCCGTGGAGGAAATCTGCGCACGGGAGAGAGCGGCGCTTTCAAGGGAAGTTACCTTCTACGGCGGGGAAGAAATGAAACAAGGGCTTCCCGAGGCGGAGTTTTTTCCTCAGCGGGGGCTTTTCGATTATCTTTATCGGGCGGAGGAGCTTTTAAACTATTCCTCGGCTTTGCGCACTCAGCGGCAACAGGCGGCGGCCTTTGAAAGAGAATATCCTCGGCACCGTCTGATTGCCTGGAACGAAGAGAGCTTGTTTTGGGAGGCCGCAGAGCGCCTTTGGGGCAGGGAAGACGAAGATCAGCGCAAAGTGCTTTCCCGCCTGTGGGAGTGCCGAAACTTTCTGGAGGGAGCCATCCTTACGGTGGAGGGGAAGATCGCGGGGATCACCGCGGCCAGCTTTCTTTGCGGGGACACTTTGGACGTTCACCTGGAAAAGGCAGACACCTCCTATCGGGGGATCTATGCCTTTTTGCGCCGGGAGTTTTTGCGCAGGGTGTATCAAAAGCGGGAGTTCTCCTTTATCAATCGGGAGGAGGACATGAACATTGAGGGTCTGCGGGAGGCAAAGCTTCGGCTGAAGCCCGTGGCCTTAGTGGAGAAGTATTTGGCCCGCCTGAAGGGGTGAAATCTCTCAGAAATTTTTGTTTTTTGTCGATTTTCTCTTGACAAGCGGGGCGGGTTTTGATAACATATCATCGGTGTGTGCCACTATCCCAACAGAAAGAGAAGAGAAAATGGATTCCAAACACAGAGTGAAACAAATTGACGAGCTGGGTCGAATCGTAATTCCCAAAGACATTCGCAAAAACCTGGGGATCGATTCGGGAGACGACTTGGAGATTTCCGCCCAGCAGGGATGCATTATGATCCGAAAGGCGCAGGACACTTGCGTGTTTTGCGGCAGTCGGGAAGAGCTGACGGAATATAAGGACAAGCATCTTTGCAAAAAGTGCCGTGAGGAGCTTTGCTCCCGCTGAGCATTGGGAAAGAAGGCGACAGGGCAGTCTGAAGAAGGCTGCACCTGTCTTTTTCTTTTGGGGACGAAAAAACATCCCGCGGAAAATCCGCGGGATGTGATACTTTTAAGAGCTTATTTGTTGGTGAGCTTTGCGATCTCCTCAGCAAAGTTCTCTTCTCTCTTCTCAAGGCCTTCGCCCTTCTCGAAGCGCAGGAAGCTCACAGGCTTCACTTCGCAGCCGATTTCCTTGGACACGCCTTCCAGATACTTAGCAACGCTCATCTTGTCTTCCTTCACGTATTCCTGAAGCATCAGGCAGTTGGTGGAGTAGTACTTGTTGAGCTTACCCACGACCATCTTTTCGATGACGGCCTCGGGCTTCTTGGCGTTGGCTTCGTCGTTCTTGATCTGAGCGGCAATGACTTCCTTCTCGCTTTCGATGACGGAAGCGGGAACGTTGTCCTTGTCAAGATACAGGGGGCTCATGGAAGCAACCTGCAGAGCCACGTTCTTGGCGGCTTCGGCAAACTTGGGATCATCACACTTGGTGCTCATCTTCACGATAACGCCGATGGAGCCCTTGCCGTGCACGTAGGTGCTCACGGGGCCTTCCACGATCTCAAAGCGGCGGATGTTCATGTTCTCGCCCACGGTGAAGATCTGGTTCTTCAGTGCCTCTTCCACGTTCTGGTTGCCGTCGAAATCGCAAGCCATCAGAGCGTCAACGTCGGCGGGCTTGTTCTTGAGAATGACCTTCAGAAGCTCCTTCACGAAGGCACAGAACTTCTCGTTCTTTGCGGCAAAGTCGCTCTCGGTGTTCACCTCGATGATGGCGGCAGCACCGCACTCCTGGCAAACCATGATATCCACAACGCCCTCTGCGGCGATTCTGGTGGACTTCTTAGCGGCAACGGCGATTCCTCTTTCGCGGAGGATCTTGATTGCCTCTTCTTCGTTACCGTTTGCCTCAACGAGTGCCTTCTTGCACTCCATCATACCAACACCGGTCTTCTGTCTGAGGCTCTGTACGTCTTTTGCAGTAATATTCATAAGGAAACCTCTCTTATTTCTTTGTTTTTACTCAGCGTCTGCGTTGTTGACTTCGGCAACCACTTCTGCTGCCTCTGCGGCCTGAGCTTCCTCGGAGGAAGCTGCCTCGTCGTTCTGCTCGCCTTCTCTGCCCTCGATCATAGCGTTTGCCATAACGGAAACGATCAGACGGATGGCACGGATGGCGTCGTCATTGCCGGGGATCACGTAATCCACTTCGTCGGGATCGCAGTTGGTGTCAACGATGGCAACGATCGGAATGCCCAGCTTCTGAGCTTCGCAAACGGCGTTTCTTTCTTTCTTGGGGTCAACGATGAACACGCAGGAGGGGAGCTCGCCCATGTTCTTGATACCGCCCAGGTTCTTCTCCAGGGTGTCTCTTTCCTTCTTCAGCGCCTGAACTTCCTTCTTGGGAAGCATTTCAAAGGTGCCGTCCTCCTCCAGCTTGTGGAGGTTGTTGAGTCTGGCGATGCTCTTCTTGATGGTCTTGAAGTTGGTGAGCATACCGCCGGGCCAACGGGCGTTCACAAAGTACATGCCGCATCTTTGTGCCTCTTCCTTGATGGCGTCCTGTGCCTGCTTCTTGGTGCCCACGAACAGGATGGTGCCGCCTTCCTGGGAAAGCTGGCGAACGTAGTTGTAGGCCTCGCCCAGTTTCTTCACGGTCTTCTGCAGGTCGATGATGTAGATACCGTTTCTCTGGGTGAAGATGTATTCCGCCATTTTGGGGTTCCATCTTCTGGTTTGGTGACCGAAGTGAACTCCGGCTTCCAAAAGCTGTTTCATGCTGATTACAGACATTTTAATGTCCTCCTTTGGTTTTTTACCACCACAGCCCCAAACAAACACGAAGCCCATGGGCTCCGACCGCTTTTGCTCGACGGACTGTGTGTGAATTTTTTGAACGCTTGATTATATCATAGGAAAAAGAAAAGTGCAAGGGGAAAGATGAGTGTTTACAAAATATTTACAAATAGCAAGGCCTTGCGGGCGCAACAAAACGGCGCGGTTTTGCTTTCGCAAAGCCGCGCCGTCAGACGGAACTTTATTTATGAAAACGAAATTCCAATCTGTGCCGTGTGCCCGAGTCTCAGTCCTGCTGAGCCTTCATGGCAGCAAAGCACTCGCTGCAGTATACGGGCTGGTCGTTCTTGGGCTCGAAGGGAACCTTTGCTTCCTGTCCGCAGTTGGCGCAAACGGTGGTGAAGAGCTCTCTTGCGCCCTTGCCGTTACGCTTTCTTGCATCTCTGCAAGCCTTGCATCTCTGGGGATCGTTCTGGAAGCCCTTCTCAGCGTAGAACTCCTGCTCGCCTGCAGTGAAGATGAATTCTTCTCCGCAGTCCTTGCAAACTAATGTCTTGTCCTCAAACATTTGCCTTTACCTCGCTTGGTTAAAAAGAATAATTATTTTACCCACGGGCGGAATCAAACCGCCATCTTTGCTTTCGCAACGCTCTGTTTGAGCTACACGGGTCCATAAGCTGTTCAACAGACCGACCTCTTGGTAAAAAAGGAAAGTCAAGGGGTGAATCAAAGTCATTCAGAGGGATCAGCCGGTCCGATCAGCACTCTCAGCTTACGACGGATTCTGGAAACGGCGTTGTCAACGCTTTTCCGCGAGGTAGCAAGCCTTTGGGCGATCAGGTCGTGGGAGACGCCTGTGAGATACAGGCGAAGCACGGTGTTTTCGTAATCCGACAGGTGGGAATCAATGCGCTCCAAAAGAAGAGCGTAGCTCTCTTTGTTGATGAGCGCCGTTTCCGGCCCGTCCACAGCACCCAGGGCAAGCCCCGAGGGATCTTCTTCCTCTTGGGGGAATTGCAACAGGGCGTTATTTTTCGTTTGATACGCTTTTACCGCGGAGAGAATGCTGCGCTTCACGCACAGATAGGCAAAGGTGCCAAAGGAAGAAAGCTCGGGATCGTACATCAACACGGCCTTGTAAAGACCGATCCGTCCTTCCTGGAACAGATCGTCCTTCTCGCTCTCGGGAACGTGAAAGCTTCCCAAAAGCTTGTGGATCAAGGGCTCGTATTTTTCCGCAATGGTGCGGAAGGCATCCTGATTTCCGTGGGCCGCTTTGTAGATCAGCTCCAAAGTATCAGGGGAGCGGGAATCCGAGTGTTTCACCATAAATCTATCTCCGACACTGATTCAAACCAATTATATCAGTAAAAACGGATAATGTCAACAGTTATTATGAAAAAAATTCTTATATTTTTCACAAAATGTTGAAAAAAATCTTGTTTTTTTGAAAAAAGACGAAAATTTTCCTTATTTTCTCTTTAAAAGCTGGTGCTTGATCTCCCAAAGCCTGGGGGAGAGATCCACGTAGTAGCGATGAGGGTTCTCAAAACGCTTCACCTCGTCCCACAAAAGCTCGGTCTGCTCCATGCAGCTTTGGCGGATCTTGCTGATCTCGGGAGATTCGTACACGCATTCCCCCTGAAGGAAGATGGGCACCAGCAGTTCTTTCAGCGTGTAATCGGTGAAGGTCTTGGTTTTCCAGGTGTTCACGGGGTCAAAGATCTCCAGGGGCTTGGTGGCGTCGGGGATCTCGTCGTACACGGTGAGCAGATCCGCCATGGCCTTTCCCGTCTCGTTGTCGAAGATGCGCCACACCTTTTTAAAGTGGGGGTTGGTGATCTTCTCGGGGTTTTCGCTGATCTTGATTTTGGGAATGATCTCTCCGTTTTTTTCCACCGCCACTAATTTATACACCCCGCCGAACACCGGCTCGCTCTTGGCGGTGATCAGCCGCTCGCCCACGCCGAAGGAATCCACCTGGGCACCTTGGTGGATAATGTCGCGGATGATGTGCTCGTCCAAAGAGTTGCTGATGACGATCTTACATTGGGGCAGGCCTGCCTCGTCCAGCATTTTTCTGGCCTTTTTGGTGAGATAGGCAATGTCGCCCGAATCCAAACGGATGCCAAAGGAGGTTTTTCCTTGGGGGAGAAGCACTTCCTTGAAGGCGCGGATGGCGTTGGGAATGCCGCTGGTAAGGGTGTCGTAGGTATCCACCAGGAGAGTGGCGTTGTCGGGATAGAGGCGGCAATAGGTGGCAAAGGCGGTGTATTCATCGTCGAACATCTGCACCCAGGAGTGGGCCATGGTGCCCGTGGCAGGAATGAAATAGTCCCGATCGCTCATGGTGCAGGCGGTGGCGCTGCAGCCGCCGATATATGCCGCACGGGCGCCTAACACGGCTGCTTCGGGGCCCTGGGCGCGGCGGGAGCCGAACTCCGCCACGGGTCTGCCCTGGGCGGCGCGCACGATGCGGTTGGCCTTGGTGGCAATGAGGGATTGGTGGTTGAG